>JAOZJV010000374.1 GCA_029935695.1 Candidatus Krumholzibacteriia bacterium
CAGGCGCCCAAAACCCAGCCGGCATAAACTTTGGCAGGCGTCTTTTCAGCCCCGAGTTTCAGCCAGCGCCGCACCAGCAGGACCACCGGCTGGAATATAAAGAACAACCCCAGAAGCAGTCCCGGAATTCCCCAGATCACAGCAAGTTGGACAAAATTGCTGTGCAGATGACCAAAATAGACCGTGTCTGCATCGCCGTAATAATTGGGGGCGAGACTTTCCAGGTTGCGGTCCCCCATGCCCAGCAGCGGCCGGTCTTTCACCATCTCCCAGCCACCTTGCCACATTTCCAAACGGGCGGTGGTGTTGGCTCCGGTCATCAAATAATGGAAGTTGAGTCGTTTATAAATGAGGCTGGGCAAAACAGATTCCCCTATGGTGACCAGCAAGATCACCCCCACTAACAAAAGTACCAGAAAAACCAGAAACCAGCGACGGTGGGAAAGCAGAAGCATTAACCCCACCCCGCCGATCAAACCCAAAAGTGCACTGCGGGTCAATGTCAGCACCACTGCCAGGAGAACGGGAATCATCAGCATGCCCAGAAGGATCCGCGGGCGCCTACCCTGGCCCCTGGACAAAATAAAACCGATTCCCATCAACAGCATCATCATCAAAAGAGAACCACTGGTCATGGAGTTACTCATGACTGCAAAACGCTTAGCAAACAGGGAGCCGAAATTTGCCACCAGAAAAAATTCACCGTAAAGTGAAATCCCCAGTGCACCAACCAGGCTGAACACAAGGAACAGGATCCGCCGGCGATCCGTGGTAATCACCGAAGCCACCACCCAAATGGCAGAAAAGAGAAAGAATCGTCGATAAAAAACCAGGGAAGTCTGCCAATCGGTGGAAAAGAAGATATTCAGCAGAGCCCAACCTGCCAGTAGAAATGCACTCAGCTCCAGACCTGTCTTCGGCGGCTTGATTCCTTTGACCCACCAGCGATAAAGAAACAAACCCAACGAAGCACCCAAACAAATCTGGCTCACGGCAATAGACACAAACCCCGCCGTCATCATCAGCAGCACAAAACTCAACAATAAAAATTCGGAATCAAAAAACCGGCGAGTATTCATGCGATCGGCAAGAGCAGACATCAGGCGCCTTAACTTTAGAGTTCCTGTTGCATCCCAATATCCGGACCGTGGGTTGCAACCAGCAGACTTTCCGGGTCGAAGTAGGACTTGGCGCACCGAACAAGGTCATCTCCCTCCACGGAATCCACCTTGTCCACCAACTCTTCAACCGGCACAAAACGCCCGTAATAAATTTCATTGCGGGCAGCCCGGAACATCTTGTTGACCATGCCTTCAAGACTGAAAATCAGCTGGCTTTTGATCTGCGCACGGTTGTTCAGGATTTCGGAATCCCGCAACCCCTCGGCAATGAGCCGGTCATACTCTACGCTGATCACATCAATAATGCGTTCCAGTTTTTCAGGAGAGCAGCTGCCGGCGCAACTGACCAGGCCGGTGTCGCGGCCCATGTCGTTGTAATTATAAACCGTGTAAGCCAGACCTTCACGTTCGCGCACAGCCTGGAAAATGCGGCTGCTCATGCCACCGCCAAGAATGTTGGTCAGCAGGAAAACCGGTAACCGGTCGGGATGGCCAAGGGCCACGCCCAGATTGCCCACCTCAAAATAGGTCTGGATGATGGGGCTGGTGATTTCAAGACTGAAAGGATCCAGCTCGTCCAGATCAAGGTCCACAATAGCAGCCTTGACCGGGCTGGTGGTGGTTTCTCTGAAACGCAGGTCGTCGAATTCGGGGTGAGGTGGTGCATCAAAACAATCCACCACCACATCCCGGAATTTATCCTGAATGTTTCCAGCCATGGAAATGACCATGTTCGGGCCTGAGAAAATACGGGGATGGTTGGATTTCAGAAGATCCGGATTGAACGACCGCACGGCACCGGGACTTCCTAAAATAGGACGACCACGGCGATGTTTGCCATACAGACGAGCAGCGAAGGCATCGTGCAGCCGGTCATCGGGAGTATCCAGGGCCTCCTGGATTTCCTCAACCACAACACTCTGCTCCAGGGCCACCAACTTGGGATCGAAAGCCGGCTTCAAAAGCATTTCAGCCAGCAGCCTGACCACCTGCTCAAAATATTCCGGCAGGACCTTCATGGTGAAGGCCACTGCGTCTTTGGTAGTGAACGCATCCACCGCTGCGCCCATGCTGTCAAACGTATTGGCAATCTCGAATGCTGAGCGTTCGGTCGATCCTTTGAACACCATGTGCTCAAGGAAATGCGAAATGCCCCCGAGACCATCAGGTTCGTCCTGGCTGCCGGTGCGCAGCCAAACACCCAAAGTCACAGCGTGGGCTGTGGCCATGGGTGTGGTCAACAAAACCGCCCCGCCGGGAAGAACTTCCCGGAGGGGCGGCGTTTCGTTCCTATAAGGATCGAAGTTCATGCAGACTACCGACGGCCGCCGCCGCCGCGACCACCACGGTCACCGCCACGACCACCACGATCGCCTCCGCCACCGCGGGGACGCTCGTCGCGTTGCATGTTCTCCATGCCTTCTGGCACGGGAAGCAGAGCTTTACGGCTCAAGCGAACTTTGCCACTGCGGCTGTCCACTTCCACCAGCTTGACTTCGATCTCATCGCCCAGTTGCAGCACGTCTTCCACGTTACCGACGCGGAAGTGCTCCAGCTCGGAGATGTGAAGCAGGCCGTCTTTGCCAGGCAGGTATTCCACAAAGGCGCCGAAGTCCACGATGGTCTTGACGATTCCCTTGTAAACCTTGCCCACTTCGGGCTCAGCCATCAGGCCCTCGACAAACTTGTAGGCAGCAGCGCCGCCAGCTTGATCGGTGGAGCTGATGAAAACCATTCCTTCGTCGTCCACCTCGATGGTGGCGCCGGTGTCTTCCTGGATCTTCTTGATGACCTTGCCACCAGGGCCGATCAACTGTCCGATTTTCTTCACAGGAATCTGGATGGTCTCGATCTTGGGAGCATACTCGCTCATTTCCTTGCGGGACTCAGGCATGGCTTCATGCATCACGTCCAGGATGTGATTCCTGGCGTTGCAGGCGTCAGTCAAAGCCTCGGTCATGATCTCACGGGTGATCCCGGCGATCTTGGTGTCCAGCTGGAAGGCTGTGATGCCCTTGCGGGTACCGGTGACTTTGAAATCCATGTCGCCGAGGTGATCCTCAACGCCCAGGATATCAGTCAGCACGGCCACACGGTCGCCGTCCTTGATCAGACCCATCGCCACGCCGGCCACAGGAGCCTTGATAGGCGCGCCGGCATCCATCATAGCCAGGCAGCAGGAGCAGACCGTAGCCATGCTGCTGGAGCCGTTGCTCTCGAGGATGTCCGAGACCAGACGCAGGGTGTAAGGGAAGTCCTCCAGCTCAGGCAGGATCGGGCGGATGGCGCGTTCGGCCAGCTTGCCGTGACCAATCTCACGACGGCCGGTGCCGCTGTAACGACCAACTTCGCCCACACTGAAGGGAGGGAAGTTGTAATGCAGGTAGTACTTGGACCAGTACTGGTCACCGTTCAGGGGCTCCACACGCTGCTCGGCCTGCTTGCTGCCCAAAGTGACGGTACCCAGACTCTGGGTCTCGCCACGGGTGAACAGGCAGCTACCATGAGCACGAGGCAGAACGCCGGTCTCGATGGTGATGGGGCGCACGGTCTTCAGGTCACGGCCGTCGGTGCGGACGCGCTCGCTGAGGATCATCTCGCGCATGGTGCTTTTTTCCACGGTGCGCAGAGCATCCATGGCGTTGGCATCGACGTTGCCGTCTTCATCGGTGAACTCGGCCTTGACCTTGTTCTTGACGGCGTCCATGGCGTCGGAGCGGTCAAACTTGCCTTTGACGACAATGGCCTTGGCAAGGTCAGCACCGGCGAATTCTCCAACCTTGGCGATCATCTCGCTGTTGTCGAAAACTTCGGGTTTGTCCCATTTGGCTTTTCCGCCAGCAAGGTCAAGAAGTTCCTGCTGCAGGGTGTTCAGCTTTTTGATCCAGCCATGAGCAAACTCGATGGCGTCCAGCATGCGCTCTTCGCTGACTTCCTGGCATTCGCCTTCAATCATGCAGACGATTTCGCTGGTTCCGGCGACGATCAGGTCCATGCTGGACTCTTCCAGCTGATCGAAGCTGGGGTTGGGAATGAATTCGCCATCAACTTCGGCAACCCGAACGGAGCTGACCAGGTCGGTAAAAGGTACATCCGACAGGTTCAGAGCCATGCTGGCTGCGGTGATGCTCAGTGTATCGGCGTGAAAATCGGTGTCTGCGCTGATGATGAAAGCCACAACCTGAGTTTCGTGGCGGTATCCAGCTGGAAACAAGGGGCGCAT
>JAOZJV010000375.1 GCA_029935695.1 Candidatus Krumholzibacteriia bacterium
AATCCCCATCGCTAAATCCGTCATGGATTATATCTTCCGCTGGATGGATTTGAAATTCGGCGAACACCTGGGCGACGCCGACGGCACCATTGCTGATGGCGCCTCCGACACCAAGGAAGCCGCTGTTCTGCGTGAAGCTGAAGAGCAGGTCTCCAAGGGAGTGAAGGCCATGGCCGCTTCATCGGGTGGTACAGGACGCATCACCATGGAAGAAGAAAAATCTGTTTATGAACGACAGGCCGACAGCCCTCCCTGCCCTGTGTGCGGGTCGGTGACGGTGCGCAGTGGGTCGTGCTACAAATGTGAAAACTGCGGCGCGACCACAGGCTGCTCCTGATCGAATCCGGCAGAGGGCCACAGGCCCGCAGCCGGCACACCTCGAAGGAGCGAGCATCTGGCAAAGGATTGCCAGGAAACCCGGCGGGAAGGGAATCCCGCCGGGTTTTCTCTGTCTGTGGCAGAAGTATTGATGATTGATTGAGGTGGGTGCTTCCTGTATGCTTAGGAAGCTGGAACCACTGGAACAGCAGGATGCCGTTCCCAACGAAAGATGGATCGATGCGTTGGATTCCCCGAATAGCTCTCCAGGGAGCCGTGCTGGCCCTCACCGTCCTGATTCTGCTACCGTCCCTGTGTTTGGCGCAAACCGCCACTGCACCGGACTGGAACAACCAGCACGATGCCATGAAAAGTGCCATAGGTTTGCATTACGGAAAGCTGGCCGGCCATGGACTCTCCTTTCGTTTTCCAGTGACCTGGTGGCTCTATGCCCAGGTCGGTGGCGGTATCTGGCACACTTCCGAGGACGAGAAACACAATCTCGGTTTTGAACTCAATTATATCCTCAGGCAGGACGACAAACTGCGCCTCTTTGTGGGCGCGGGCATGGGGTATTTTTACCATCGCGAAATGGTGGATAATTCCGGCGATTCGGAAATCTGGACCAAGAGCAAGGACGTGAATGTGGGTGCCGGCATCGGCATAGAATATTTGCTGGGGACGCGTTGGGCGGTTCAGGGTGAACTGGATTTTGTCCACACAGGTGAAAATGGAGATATCAAAGTGGATCCCCAGGTGGGGATACACTACTACTGGTGATGAACATACGCCGCTCCATCGCACCCATCGCTGATCTGCAGGCCGCCCGCCGGGCCTGGTGTCTGTACGATTGGGCCAACAGCGCCTTCGCAGCCACGGTCATGGCTGCTCTCTTTCCTCCTTTCTTCAGCAGTCTGGCTCAGGTGGCCGGGGCCACGGCATCCGAAGCCACCGCCTATTGGGGTTACATCACGGCTGGCACTTTGCTGATGATTGCCCTGAGCGCTCCGCTCCTGGGAGTCATTGCCGATGGTGGCAGTACCCGCAAACGCTTCCTTGGGTATTTTGCCGCCGCCGGTATTCTGGCCACTGCCATGATGGCCACTCTGGGCGCCGACACCTGGCGCGCCGCCGCCGTGCTCTTTGTGGTGGCAAATTTTGGTTTCTCCGGGTCCTTTATTTTCTATGAATCGTTGTTGCCCCAACTGGCCTCTGGGGCGGAAATGGACAAGCTGTCCACCCGGGCCTACGCCATGGGGTACGCCGGAGGTGGCATCCTTCTGATCATCAACCTGATGATGGTGACTCAGCCCCAGTGGTTCGGCCTGCCAGGTCCCGACTGGGCGGTGCGGTTGTCTTTTGTGAATGTGGCCATTTGGTGGGGGCTGTTTTCCATCCCCCTGTTCCGCAAGGTTCCTGAACCCTTTGCAGGCAATTCCCCATCCCGCACCAATGATGGCAGTATCAAATCCGCGTTCTCCAATCTGGCTCAAACCTTCAGGGAAATTCGTCAGTACCGTGAGCTGAGCACATTTTTGGCAGCCTACTGGATTTACAATGATGGCATCGGCACCATCGTCAAAATGGCTACAATTTACGGATCGGAAATCGGCATTGGCCTGACCCACCTGATGGGCGCCATGGTGCTGACCCAGATGATCGGCATTCCTTTCGCATTGTTGTTCGGGAGGCTGTCGGGGATCCTCGGGGTACGCGGCGCCATCCTGCTGAGTTTGCTGGCGTACGGACTCATTTCGGTGAGTGGATTTTTCATGGCCAACGCCACCCATTTTTATATTCTGGCCGCCATGGTGGGCATGGTTCAGGGCGGGGCCCAGGCTCTCAGCCGGTCGCTCTTTGCCAGCATGGTTCCCCGGCACCGCACGGCCGAATTCTTTGGTTTTTATTCCACCAGTGGAAAATTGGCGGGTGTTGTCGGACCTCTGGTGTTTGGATTGGTGGGGCATATTTCCGGCACCAGCCGGCTGGGCATTCTCTCCCTGGTCTTCTTTTTCGCCGTGGGAGGCTGGCTGCTGACCCGGGTCGATGTGCTGGCTGGCCGGAAAATGGCTTTGAAGGCGGAAATTGATGCAGGATTTGCATTTGAATAAATAGATTAATTCTGTTTCACTGAAAATAGAGCCTCGCCGGGCCAGTTGTCCGACTGTACATTGTGAGCACCACGAGCTGAAAATTTGAAAGGGTTAACTATGACCGAGTCCGAATTACCTAAAATCACCAAAGATCCCATGTACCAGCTTTTGCGGGTGGATAACATCAAAGCCTTCAACCTTAAAAAGGAAGCCGGCAGCGAATGCGACCTGGTGTGTGTGAATTTGCGGGGACTGGATATGCGCGGCATCGATGCCGACGGATTGGATTTCACTGACAGCTATATGCGCGTGGCCGATTTGCGTGGTGTTGATTTCAGGAATGCCATTCTCGAAGGTGTGAATATTCGTGGCGCCAAAATCAGTGGCACCTATTTCCCGCTTGAGTTATCAGCCGACGAAATTCAGATGTCACACGAACTTGGCACCCGCATGCGGTACAACCCTCCCCGAAAGAAAATCACCCCCGATGAATGATCTTGGCCCCCGTACACTGCTGGATGTGGGGCAGGCCATTTGGGATGTCACGGCCGAAATGTCGGCCTTCCTGCTTCTGGGTTTTCTGGTGGCCGGCCTGTTGTCGGTTTTTATTGATCCCCAATGGTTGGAGCGACACCTCGGGGGGCGCGGCCTTGGGCCGGTCTTGCGGGCGTCGCTTTTTGGAGTTCCTCTGCCTCTTTGTTCCTGTGGTGTGATTCCGGTGGCAGCCTCCCTGCGCAGCCATGGCGCCAGCAAAGCCGCCACCACAGCCTTTCTTCTTTCAACACCCCAGACCGGGGTCGATTCCATCATGATCACCTTCACCATGTTGGGCCCGATTTTCGCTGTTTTCAGACCCGTGATGGCTCTGCTGACGGGCATCCTTGGTGGCTCACTGGTGCAGGCCTTTGATCCCCGGAACATTCAGAAAAAGCCAGACTTTCAAATGGCCGTTTCCAGCCATGACCACACCCCGGAAAAGTTGAGAGGATTTTGGCCTCGCCTGAAGGCTGCCCTTGATTACGGGTCCGTCACATTGCCCGGTGATATTGGCAAAGCCCTGCTCATTGGGGTGGTCATTGCGGGGATCCTGGCGGCCCTGATTCCCGAAGATTTTCTGGCCCAGTATTTGGGCCGCGGTTCTTTGTCCATTGCCCTGATGATGATTGTGGGCATTCCTCTTTACGTTTGCGCCACCGCCAGTGTGCCCCTGGCCGTGGGCTTCATCATGATCGGTGCTTCGCCCGGAGCTGCCCTGGCTTTCCTGATTGCCGGTCCGGCCACCAACGCCGCGACCATCACCACCATCAGTCGGGTTCTGGGGCGCAAGACCACGATTATTTACCTGCTGACGGTGGCTGTCAGTGCCTTTGGGGGAGGACTTCTGCTGGACGGGCTGATGTCCTGGGCCCAAACCTCCATGCCGCAGCTGGTGATGCAGATGCATGAGCACGGCCAGCTGGGATGGTTCGATCATTTGAGTGCCGTGGTTTTGGTTTTGATTATGACCAGGGCCTGGTTTCTGGCCCGCCGCCGGGGATGTTGCTGTGATGATGAGGATGCCATTTAAAATGAGGGAATCAAATGTCTATTGTTGAAATATTCCAAACGGTGGGCCTTCTGATGTTCCTTGTGGCCCACCTGGGCATGCGCAGAGCTTCCGATAACGCATCAGGGCGAACTCCTTTTTTTCAGGCGCCCTGGGATAACCGTCCCTGGTTCTCGCCCGTGGGGTATTGGATGCAACTGGTGGGCTGGGTGTTTCTTGTGGGCGGTCTCCTGGCTAAAGTCGTCAGCCAGTTTTCTTAGCGCGGCCACCTCAGAATTCCCGCCGGCGGGAAATCACCCCTTTGCAAAATACCTTTCACCCACTTTTTAATGAAAGCGAAATCCGTTTCCGTTTCATGTCCAG
>JAOZJV010000902.1 GCA_029935695.1 Candidatus Krumholzibacteriia bacterium
GCATATTCCGCAGAGCATTTTCCAGGATTTCCGAGGAGATTTCCGGTTTCTTATCAGACATTTTTAACCACCGAGAGGAAGATCGTGCTGGAAGCAGGAAAGATTTACCACCTGTTATTATCAGCTGAAAACTCAGGGGGCAAGCTGGAAATCGGCGCACACCGGATAGTGATCCGAAGGCAAGGCGCTTTCCCGGTGGTCCAACCCGTCAAAATCCACCCGCTGCACGGTTTGGATTTCCATCCGGGGCCGGTAAAAAACATAGTCGATGCGCCGGGGCCCCATCAGGGCATGGCTCAGTCGGTCCCGCAATCCCAGACCGCGGAAAGTCGCACCCTCGGGAGATTCATTTCCGTGGGCATCAGCCCAGGCATCAAACAGAGGCTCGTGAGGACGGTTCTGATCCACCAGAGCCTTGATTTCCGGTGATTTGGACACCGCGTTGAAATCACCCGTCAGAAACAGGGGGATGTTCTCTCCCATCTCTTCCATCTTCTGGCTCACGTGCTGGCGAATCTGGGCCACACTGCGCTGGCGATGCCAACTGTTGACCGCTTCCAGATGAGTCGTCCCAAATACAAAAGGCTGGGCCGAGCCGATCACCTCAAAATTATTCCAGGTCACCAGGCGGGGCCGGGTTCCCAGGTGGAACTGTGAAGCAGGCACTTCCGGAGTAGGCGACAGCCACAGCGCCTCGGAAAGACCGGTAGAATCCATGGGGCGAATACGATCACGGCGATAAAAAGTGGCACAGTACCAGTTGCTGTCACTGTGGACCATGCTGCTGCCCAGGTTGCCTTCTCCCAGAAATTCATAACCGGGTAAAAGATCAGAGAGTTCTTTCAACTGCCGGTAATTGGCTTCCTGGGTTCCCACCACATCCGGCTGCCATTGCTCGAAAATCCGGGCTATGTTCCGCCGCCGCAGACGCCACGGATGCCGCCGCTTCTGCTTGGTGGAAGTCAGGAGATTGAAAGTCATCACTCTAAGGTTCAAGCCGGACAAGGTGTTGTGCTCCAAAAATCGTTTTCAGGGTTCGAGGTTGCCAGTATTCAACCCTCAGGAAGGATTTGGTTCCCATTCGTTTCTATCGGCAGAATGTTGCAAAATTTGAACCAGAATCCCGATGGTGGGTGGGGAAATCAGGTAAACAGATCCAGCTGAGGAGGTTCGCCGGGCAGATCCATGGCCTCGAGAACTTTCATAACCCAGCCATCCCGGGTGCCGCCGGGCAGTTCCAGACAGTTCAGCTGGAAATCGACCAGAAGTTGGTCAATGAGCTTGTCGATGCCCAATTGGAAT
>JAOZJV010000376.1 GCA_029935695.1 Candidatus Krumholzibacteriia bacterium
CAGGCGCATCAGTGTTCGTTGGATTGGTTTGGGGAAATTTTGAATCGGAAATTGTATGTTGAGCTTGGGTATAGCTCCATCAACCAGTACGCCAGGCAAGAACTCAGCTTTGGGAATTCGAAGATTGGGGATTATATCAAGCTGACGAAGAAACTGGGAAAATTACCCCATTTGAAAGACTCCATGAGCAATGGGAAAGTGGGCTACACCAAAGGTCGCTTGATTGTCGATGTGGCTGATGAAAATACGGAAAAAGAATGGACCGAATTTGCACAGGAAAATTCTCGACGGCAGGTTGAAGAAGAAGTGAAGCGGGCAAAACAGGACGCCCGGGATGCCACTGCTATGCAGCCATCTTTTCTGCCGGCCCCGAAGAAAAAAACTCCAGCCGCGGTGGTTCCTGTTCGAGTGAATTTGGAAATGACACCCGCTCAATTTGCCCGGTATGAAAAGGCCTGGGAACAGATTCGCAAACAGGGAAATGCTTCCCCTGAAAAAGTGGAAGCGCTACTGGAAATCATGGAATCTTATTTGGATAACGATTCTCAAAATGTCTCCCCCCGGGAGGAGAATTCCTGCAACTCAAGACCACCCGCCCAAATCCACATCCACCATTGCCCCGAGTGCGAATCTTCAACAGTGCAAACGAGTAAGGGCGAATTGGAAATTGGGAAATCTGAGTTTGAACGTTATCAAAGCGATTGTCAGGTTTCTACCCCCGAAGGCCGCAACACAACTTCAATCCCTCCGGCAACAAGACGAAAAATCCTGGCCATAGCCCGTCACAAATGTCAAACGCCCGGATGCCATCACACACGTTTCCTTGAAATCCATCATGTTGTTCCCCGCTCCAAAGGCGGCAGCAACGAATTATCCAATTTGCGGGCGCACTGCTCGGCTTGCCACGCCCGTATCCATGCTCACGGATCGAACCTGATGGTGAAATCTCCACCAGCAATCTACACTTGGAACCAAACCATAAATCCATGGGATTTTGATAGCCTGCCCCAAAGACAATTTCCTGTTGCAGTTTTCCGGTTCGTATTAGAGGCTACCCAAAACTACTACCCATTACGACGGTCTGAAAACAGGCACTTCTAAACCCTGGACAGCAAGTTTATGAAAAATTTTGACCCAAAATACAACGAGATCCCCAAGACCGAGATTCACGCCCATCTTGAGGGGGCCATCCGCACGGCAACGATCATCGATATCGCCAGAGAGCATGGCCTTGATCTGCCCAGCTATGAAGTCGAAGAACTGAATCCCCATGTGAAAGTCTACGACCAGTGGGAAAATCTGGATGCCGTTCTCGGCGCCTTTGGTATCGCCCAGCGGAGCATTGCCTCACCCCAGGCCCTGAAGCGCATTGCCTGGGAATTCTTCGAAGATTCTGCCCGGCAGAACGTCCGGTTGCTGGAAGTGCGTTTCTCGCCGGATTGGGCCTTCAGCGGACATCATCTGGATTGGGATGCTGCCCTGGACGGCATTCTCAGTGCCAAAGCCAAGGCTGAATCTGAATTTGGCATGGCCATTGGGCTGATCGCAATCACCTCGCGCAGCATGGGCAGTCAGTCCTGTGAAAAAACCGTTGATTGGGCCATCAGGCACCGGGACGTGATTTGTGGATTTGATTTGGCCGACAGTGAAGCGCGGCATCCTATCAGTGAGTTTGCACGACCGGTGTTGCGGGCCAAGGATGCGGGGTTGGGAATTACAATTCACACGGGTGAAGATACACCGGCACAGACGGTCAGAGATACAATTCTGGCCGTGGAGCCCCACCGCATCGGTCATGGGATCAACATCATCGAGGATATGGATGTGGTTGAGATGGTGATTGAGCGGGGTATCACCCTGGAGGTTAATCCCTGGAGCAATTATCTGACTCATTCGGTTCCGACTATTGAATCCCATCCCCTGAAGAAACTTTTTGATCTGGGAGTGCGCGTGACCATCAATTCTGATGATCCTGAAGTTCTGGAAACAAATTTGAATAATGAATACCGCATCGCCCATGAGGTTTTGGGGATGAGTTTTGAGGAGATAAAAAAATCTAACAGTTTTGCAGTGGAGGCTTCGTTTCTTCCTGAAGCGGAGAAGCAGAAGGTCAGAGGGGTGTTTCTCCAGGACTAAGAAATAGAAAACCGATACGGCAATTCCTCACCCTTGCGAATCCCTATGCGGCGCGAAGCCTCAATGTCGGGTTTTTCAGCCCGATCCAAAACCCAAATTCCTCCATCCGGACCATGACCCAGAGTCAGACCACTGCACTTCCGGTCAATCCCCAATGCCTGGCACAACTTTCCCGGCCCGTTGCAAAGATCCTTGTCCAAAAATTTGCCCCGCCGGGCCCGCATCAGATCCATCCCCTCCAGCGGCTCTATCCCCCGGATCAAAACAGCACCGGCCGTGCCTTCTGGTTCAGTCACAAAATTCAAACAATGATGCATACCATAAATGAAATAAACATAAGTGCGGCCAGGCGGCCCGAACATCACCGCAGAACGGGGTGTTGGCCCACCGAAGGCATGGCTGGCCGGATCTTCAGCCCCGAGATACGCCTCCACTTCCACAATGCGTCCGCTGCACCTTCCCGCATCGGTCTGGACAAACAAAGTGGCTCCGAGTAAATCGGGAGCCACTTTCAATGTTGGTCGGGCAAAAAAATCTGCCGTCAGAATCATTTTTCAATTTCCTTGATGCGCAGCAGCCAAATGCCCAGGGCGGTGAAAAACAACATCACCAGCAAAAGCACGGCCACAGACTGCACTTTGGGCACGGGATCACGCTGGAAGGCGTTGGACAGCAAGGCGCCCAGCACTCCGTCAAGGTTATCGGGAATCACCTTGGGAATTTCTACAATATTCTGCAAGTGGAAGCGCAGGCTGAGTTCCTGCACCCTGGCCGGAATGCTGCTGACCATGGCTTCCCAACCGAAGGCAAACAGGATGGCTGGAAGCACTGGTTTGCGGAAAAAAGTGCCCATGGCAGCGAAAACCGCACTGTAGCTGAAAGTCCCCAGAACAATGATCAGGAACGTCACTAAATACAGCTTCAGGAAAGCCCAATCAATCACTCCGAGACCTTCGCTGACCATGACCAGGAAGCAGAGAATCAGCGACCCGGAAAGCAGCAGACTGCTGACGGCCTGGGCGGCCAGCAGACGTCCCAGATAAATGGCCCGGCGGCGCACAGGCCGGGTCCACAGATACACAATGGTTCCTTCTTCCACCTGCTCGCCAATGGCGCTGACGCCCACGGCCATGGCCACAATGGGAATGAGGAAAGGAATGATGATCTGCTGGGTCAGGCTGCTGAGCTGAAGCTGAGCGGTGATGCCCTCATCGGCAAACCAGATGCGGATGGCCAGAACCACCAGCACCGGCAGCAGGTTGATGGCGCCCAAACTGAGCAGGCGCCGGCGGCGGGACATTTCCCGCAAAGAGAACCAGGCAATCCAGGATACGGCGCCCAAACTGGGCAGCGGCTCGGGTGCCTGTTTCAGATCTATGGGTTGAGGCTGATAGTCCATGGTTTCACTCATTGTGTCGTCCTCATCAATTTTCTGTCAGATACTGGAAGACGGCTTCGAGGCTGTCATCCAGGGTGATAATTTCTTCTACGGTCAGGTTATTTTCCAAGATCCACTCAGGCAGGGCCCGGTAGAAATCCATGGCGTGGTCCGTGCGCACCACCACTCGGGTTTCATCTTCCAGTTCTACACTGACCACGTGGGGCCGGCCGATCAAGTACCCGGCCAGCTGGCGGGCCTCCTGGGAAACCAGGGCCACAGTGGTGGGATGATCGCTGATCTTGTCGCGGATTTCGGTGACGCTGCCTTCGGCCAGGACCTTGCCCCGGTCGATGAGGATGATGTCGCTGGTCATGGACTCGACCTCGGGCAGGATGTGACTGGAAACCAGCACCGTGCGCCCGGCCGCTCCCAATTCCCGCACCAGGTCAATGGTCTGCTTGCGGGAAACCGGGTCCATGCCGTTGAGAGGTTCGTCCAGGAAGATGACTTCCGGATCATGGGCCAGCGCCTGGGCCAGCTTGACCTTCTGACGCATGCCCTTGCTGTACCCGCCGAGACGGCGGCCCGCGGCCCCGCTCAATTCGAAACGGGCCAGCCAGTATTGGACTCTCTGCTCCACTTCATCTTTGCTGAAGCCCATGAGACGCAAACTCAGGCTGAGAAATTCCTGGCCGGTCATCCACTCGGGCAAGGCGTCGCTCTCGGGGCAGAAACCCACCTGACGGAACCATCCCACTTCGTCGCGCAGGCGGCGATCGTGCACCCGAACCCGT
>JAOZJV010000903.1 GCA_029935695.1 Candidatus Krumholzibacteriia bacterium
TTGTTGTAGTAGAGCTTGACCTGGGCCTGGTCTCCCTTTTTCAGCCTGCTGGAACTGTCGTCGGGAATTATCAGAGCCATTTTGATTGTGCCGTTTTCAATTGATTCATTAATGGAATCGGCAGATTCAATCTTGATTGATTCGAAACCTGGGTTGTTTTCGAATTCCTGAGCCAGTGCCGGAATATTCTCTCCACCAAAAATGGCATAACGAATCGTTTCCGTGTTGGCGGCTTTTTCGGTTTTCATCATGAAATCCATCATCCCGTTGATCAGGAGGGGGATCAATAATGTTGGCAATACCAGCATGAAAATCAAAGTCTTGCGGTCCCTGAGAACTTCTTTCATCTCCTTCAGGTAAATGGCATTCACATTATGAAACATTTGATGCCTCCCGCCCGATCAAATTGAGGAATGCTTTACCGAGAGAATCGCCGTGCTCTCTCATCTGCTCAGTTGTGCCGGAAAAACATTTTTCCCCAAGATTGATAATGACAATTTCATCACACAATCTTCGCACTTCGTGCATGTTGTGAGTAGAGAACAGGACGGTTTTTCCGCTGGACCGGAAGTCTTCAACCAGGGTCAGAATATTTTCAGCCGCCGCCACATCCAATCCGGTGGTGGGCTCATCAAAAACAATAACTTCAGGGTCGTGGATAAGTGTTCGGGCAATGGAAACTTTTTGTTTCATTCCGCTCGAAAGACTGCTGTTTCGCTTATCCAGAAAACTGCCCATCTCCAGAGTATCAAAGATCTGCTTCATCCGGTCGTCCAATTGGTCGGATGACATGCCATGGAGCTTTCCATAATAAGCGACCATCTCACGAGGAGTCAGACGATCATACAGGCCCGTGCTGCCGGATAAAAACCCGATCTTCTTGCGAATTTCCAGGGGTTTTTCCACGAGATTCAATCCCATGACCGTTGCATGGCCCCCCGTTGGCTTGATCGCAGTGGAGAGCATTCTGAGAATGGTTGTTTTACCGGCGCCATTAGCCCCCAACAGTCCCAGGATTTTTCCTTGTGGCACTTCAAAGCTGACATTTTTGACCGCATGAAACCACTTGCCGTCTTTTCTTGGATCATCATCAGGGCTTTTCTTTCGACTATGTCTTGGCATCTTGAAAGACTTGCAAAGGTCCTGAACCTGGATCATTCGATTTCTCCCCGAAAAGGCGTGATATAATCTTCAGTTGGTGACGAGTTCCATAAAGCTGATTCTATTCATGAATCCGTATCCGGTCTCTACATATTTTAACGCTTCAGTGGAAAAAATTGGCCGGAGTTCCCCCCGG
>JAOZJV010000904.1 GCA_029935695.1 Candidatus Krumholzibacteriia bacterium
TATTTCTGCGGTGACATCGTGTTTAACCCCCACATAACTGACGACATTTCCCAGGAGATCGCGCACGGGGGAGATGGAGACATCTTCAGTGAAGAGGGTCCCATTCTTGTTCCGATTGATAATCCGGCCTTTCCAGGTGTTGCCGCCAATCAGAGTTTCCCACATTTCCTTATAAAAAGAATCTTCGTGATTACCGCTTTTTAGAACTCTTGGATTCAGACCAATGGCCTCATGTCGCGAGTAACCGGAAGTTGCTTCAAAAGCAGGGTTCACGTACTGGATTAACCCCTCCGTGTTGGTGATGACCACCGATTCTCTGGTGGCTTCCATGGCGAAGGTCAAAAGATCACGATCTTTCTCGGCTCTTTTTCGATGCGAGATGTCGGTTGTTGCCAGCAAGGCTCTGCAGGTGCTGTTTGTCTCCGGGTACATATTCAAACGCAGGAAAACATACCGGCTTTCGCCATCAAGGGTTTTGAGCTCTGTCTCAGATTCAAATTCCATTTCTCCGCTGGCCAGGGCAACCACTTCTTCTTTGAAAACAAGGAATGATTCGGCGGTAAAAGTTTTTTCCAGATTTTTGAACAATTCCTCTTTGCTGCTAGCCTTATGCAACATCAGAGTAGCCCGGTTTACATCCAAGATCTTAACTTTTTTGGCACAGACGTTTAATTCATCGGGATTGTTATCCAGGTATGATCTGATGTCTTTGATGCCTTTATTTTCCAGTTCCTTGAGATAAGCATACAATTCACCGAAATCTTCTTCCCAAAGTGGCACCGGTGAATCATTGAAAAGTGCTTCATAACGGCCGCGACTCTGGGACAGTCGTTCCTGGGATTTCCGATAATCAACCTGCATAAGGGTGCGTTCAATGGCACCCTGGATGGTATGCGGCAGACGCCGAATATGATCAGGGGTTTTGATCACATAGTCCGCCGCCCCTCTTTTCATGGCATCGACAGCAGTTTTTTCAGAACCAGTGCCGGTGACGATGATCACGGGCAGGTCAGGATTTTTCTCATGGGCCAGTTCGATCACATCCAGGCCTTGAAAACCAAGAATATTAAAATCACTTAAAACAATGTCGTAGATATTGTCGGCAAGGGCTTTTTTTGTTTCGGACATTGTCGAAGTCTGGTCCAGGTCGAACCCGGTGCACTCCTGCTCCAGGGCGTCACGGACCAACGCCCGGTCTGTTTCGGAATCGTCAATGTGCAGAACCCTGATAATATCATCCACGTTTTAACCTCAAATATTGCCGTCTCATTATTATAACTCGTTCACTTTCTTT
>JAOZJV010000377.1 GCA_029935695.1 Candidatus Krumholzibacteriia bacterium
AGGAACGCATTTTGAGCCGCATGCTCGATGCACGCAACAGTGTGCGCCAACGCGATTATTCATCCCGCCGGGAAAGTCGCACCGCCCGGGAACTTTACAATGCTGAGGGTGGATTGCTGGACGATCCCTCTTTAAGCGGCGCCGCCGATCCCTTTGAATTGCGTTACGTCCCCCTGGAAAAAGCTCCCCTGGAGTACCGCAGTCTGGTCCGCAAATACTTCCAGGCCCTTGAAAAAATGCGCAAATCCGGCGCTCGTGAAGTGGAGGTGCCATGATGCGAAAAATTCTTCTGATGGCGTCTCTGGCCTTGTTGTTGTTCAGTGGTTCTGCAGTTGCCCAGCACGAAAGGATGGTTCCTCCATCCAGGCCCTCGGGGCAGAGTGTGATGGATATGCGCCGCCGGTTGGTGGAACTTGATCGCCTGCTGACGCTCAAGAGTGTGGGGCGCGCTGAAACTCTGCTGGAGGAGCTGGCTCAACACAGTGTTTTAAAAAATGAATTGATTCCCCGGCGCATCAGACTGGCCCAGCTGCGTGAGGACCATCAGCAGGCCGTGGATATTTGCCGGCAGGCCCTGATTGTCCAACCCATGAATGCGGGGCTGTGGCGTTCTTTGACCACCTCGCTGCTGGCGGTTGATCATCCCGACTCCGCCCGTCTGGCTGCGGGTAATTATATCTCCACGAGCCCCAATAAACGCAGCGCGGGTATGGTCGCGGTGGAGTTGTTCCAGGATGCTCACCGACCCCAAATGGTGGTGGATCTCATCGATTCCATGCGGGTTGTACTGCCGGATCAACATTTCCTCGGCCGTCAGAAAGCTGTGGCTTTGCTGGCGCTTCAGCGCTACGAAGAATCAGCCGACGAAGTGGTGGCTGATCTGCGCAGCAATCCGTTCAATCTCGGCCTGGTGCGCAACGAAATTCTGGAAGGTGGCTACCGTCCAGGCAACATGCCGAAGTTTATTTCCCGGCTGGAAAAACGCAGCACCGAATCGAATAAAGGCAGCGCCGAAGTTTTGTTGGCCGCCAATTTGTATCTCATGGAGGGCGACAGCCGCCAGGCCATCGAAAAAGCCCAGTCGCTGATGGGCCGGCGCAGCACCATGATGGCCACTCTGCAGAATTGCGTGACTCTGACCCGGGAGTTGCCCCTGCTGGCTGCCTTGCCGGATCAAACCACTGATGATGTTTTGGGCAATCGGGTGGAATTGCAGGCCACGGTTGATTACCTGCTGGATATTCTGGGTTGGCTGGCCAGCGACAGCAATTACGATCCCGGCATTCGCAAACGCTCGGCCACAACCCTGGCCCAGGTTTGCGAAGAGGCTTTGGAGCAACGGGTGTTGGGCGATGATCCCCAAAAAGCGGCGGACCGTTTTGCTGCCTTGTTGCAGCAGGTGCGGCGGGTGAATCCGTCCACCGAATATCTCTATTCTTCCCAGATCAAACTGGCCACTTTCACCCGGGACGAATTGCAGCAGCCCATGGTGGCGGCCCGCAACCTGGAAAGCATGCTGCTGGATCTGGATCTGCCTTTGCCGGGGGTGGCCCTGGTGCGTCTGTCTCTGGGAGAGTGTTATCTGGCCGCTGGCGACACCAGCCGGGGCCGCATCGTTCTGACCCGCCTGGGACGGGACCCGGACTTCCGGCAGGCTGGTGGGCATGCCCATTATCAGCTGGCCCGGCTGGACCTGGCTCAGGGCAATCTGGTGACCGCGAGAGATCGTTTTGCCGTGGTGGCCATGGACAATCCGGCCGCGCCTTACGCCAACAACGCGCTGGAGTTGGGCCTTGCCATCACCGAAGAAATGGAAAACCCCAGTGGTGGACCCGAGCTGTTGCTGCTGTACTCCCAGTCGGTTTATTTTGATCTGGTGGTCAAGCCCGAGAAGCGGGTGCAGGCTCTTGAAGATTTTATTACTGAAGCAGCCCGCCGGCTGGACATGGAAGATCCCCAGCATCTGTTGGAACGGGCCCGTTTTGAACTTGCCATCGCCTACGCGGACCAGGGCCGCAGGGAAGAAGCCATTGCTCTGTTGAAAGTTATTGTTCTGGAGCATCCCCGCGGACGCTTTCCCGCCGAGTCTTTGCTGATGGAAAGCCGGCTCCAGCAGGAAGCCGGTCTGGATGAGGACGCCCGCCAGACCCTGGAAATGCTGCTGGCCCAATACCCTGATTACCTCTTCATCGATGACGTGCGTGATGCCGTCAGGAGTTTACCATGAGACGCTTGCTGGTCGTATTGCTTCTGTTGATCTGTGGCGCGGGCCAAAGCCTTGCCGGGCAGTATCTGCTCATTCCCATGGACCTGACCCAGCGCAACCATCTGCGCGCCTACGGCGTGGCTTTTCACACCCTGCAGGCCGGCGACAAGGTCAACTGGCTGTTGAATTATCGCGGCGGCAGTTTTCTGCTTGATGACACTCCGCGCGCCCGCATGGATGCCCGCTTACTGGGCGTGGGGTTCGTGACCATCGGGGAATCTGAAGTGGCGGATATCCGCCGCACAGTGGGCCAGGAAAACATGGATGAAGTGCTCCTGGAAAAGCCACCACGCATTGCCATTTACAGCCCGCCCAACAAGCAGCCCTGGGATGATGCGGTGACTATGGCCCTGACCTACGCTGAAGTGCCCTATGAAGTGGTCTACGACGAAGAAATCTTGTCGGGAAAGATCAATGATTACGATTGGCTGCATCTTCATCATGAAGATTTCACGGGGCAGTACGGAAAATTTTACGCCAATTTCGGGCTGGAAGAATGGTATCTGGAGCAGAAGCACAGCACCGAAGAAATGGCCAAGCGGCTGGGTTATGAAACTGCCTGGGAGTTGAAGCACGCCGTGGCCGGCACCATCGCCGAGTATGTTGAAGGCGGAGGTTTTCTGTTTGCCATGTGTTCGGCCACCGACACCATCGACATTGCCCTGGCCTGGATGTACACGGATATCGTGGCGGCGCCTTTTGATAATACGGCCTACGATCCGAGCTATCGCAGCAAAAGCGACTTCGACAATACTTTCGCCTTCCAGGATTTCAAACTGGTGACCAATCCGATGATGTATGAATTCAGCGATCTGGACACCAGCAATTATTCGGTCATGCGCGGGGCTGAAGCCGACTATTTCACCCTCTTTGCTTTTGCCGCCAAGTATGATCCGGTGCCGGCCATGCTGACACAGAATCATGTGAATGTGATCAACGGATTTCTGGGTCAGACCACTGGATATTTGAAAAAATATTTGAAGCGGTCAGTGACTGTTCTGGCGGCCGTCGAAGGCACCGATGAAGTGAAGTATATTCACGGTCGCAAGGGCATGGGGACCTGGACTTTTCTCGGGGGCCACGATCCGGAAGACTATCAGCACCGGGTGGGAGATCCGCCCACGGATTTGGATTTGTATCCCACGTCGCCGGGCTATCGGTTGATCTTGAATAATGTATTATTTCCAGCTGCCCGGAAGAAGCCTCAGAAGACTTAAAACAGAGGTTTCCCGAGCCTTAATCATCAAAATTCTGTCCTAATTGTTTTCCCGCCGGCGGGAAAAACTCCTCCTTGTTGATCTTCCAACAGATCACACTTTGAAAAATCCTACAAATATGCTAGGTTTAGTGGGTGATGCGGAATCCTCCTGCGGCATCACAGGGTGTTTTGGACAGGGCCGGGGGAGCAGGATCAGTTTCCAAGGAGTTCGACATGGAATTTCCCGAATGCAAGAAATGCAATGATGGCCTGTTGTTGCCACTTTCGGATTATGGTCGCGAAGGTGCCACCATCCGTTATAAAGCCTGGGTTTGTCATAACCCGACATGCGGGTTCAGTATTCGTATTGATAATGGCGAGATTAGTTTGGGTAAGGAAATACGGGTTTCGGTTAAGTAAATTTGAGTTTATTGCTGGATAAATTGCTGGAAATTTTACTGAGTTTTGTTGGGGTTCTCTGAATGGTAGAGGACCCCTTAGTTTTCTAATTTAATTTTTTAAAAATCTAATGATGGGTCACCCTGGTAAAATACGTACTAAATAATGAAGGGAAGGTTGTTTTTGACTGCCTTCTTAAGCGATCTGTCTCCACGGCAGTGAACATGATTGGTACGTTTGGCGATTGCATGATCTCCAAACATTCTGAGGGGAAAAAAATGAGAATTCCATTAATGTTTATCTTTGCGTTTGTGCTGCTCTCTTCGCCAGCAATGGCAGAAGATTGCATCGATTACGGAGATTATTTTCACTGGGTAGCGGCAGTGGAAATGCCTGACGTTCCTCACGAAATCGT
>JAOZJV010000905.1 GCA_029935695.1 Candidatus Krumholzibacteriia bacterium
TTCAGCATCCTGGTTGATCTGCCGGTTGAGTGTTTCCTGGTTCGTGGCGCCAAAACCCGGGCTCTGATCGACGGCCGGCCCACTCCCGATCTGGAAGACATCCGCCGCCTGGCTTTGCCTGTGCTGCGGCACCGCATCGTCTCGAACTTTCACGCCGAAGCCGAAAGCATCAGCAAGGACCACATCGTCTCCATGATTCTGGATGAGGTTTCTTCGTGAGCGAAGCTCTGCTCACACCCGATCTCATCGGTCAACTGGGTCGCCTGGACATGGTGGCCCGTCTGGTGGTTGAAGGCTTTCTCACCGGTTTACACAAGAGCCCGTACCACGGTTTCAGCGCCGAGTTTGCCGAGTACCGTCAGTACATTCCCGGCGAATCGGTGGCCAACATCGACTGGCGGCTTTATGCCAAAAGCGATCGTCATTATCTGAAGGTTTTTACCGAAGAGACGAACCTGAGGTCCACTATCCTCATGGACTGTTCGGCCAGCATGGATTTTTCTGCTGATAAAAACCGGCTTACTAAAAAAGCCTACGCCTCCTATCTGGCGGCGGCCCTGACCTACCTGCTGCTGCGTCAGAACGATGCTGTGGGCATGGTGACCTTTGATGAAGAACCACTGCAGATGATTCCGGCGCGCAGCATGCGCAAACAGCTTTTTCAGGTGCTGAAAATTCTGGAACAACTGCCTGCGGGCAAAGCCACTCATCTGGGCAACGTGCTGCACCGGGTGGCCGAACAGGTGCAGCGCCGGGGATTGATCATTCTTTTCAGTGATTTGATGGATGACCCGGACACTATTCTTGATGGCCTGAAACACTTCCGGCATCGGGGACACGAAGTTCTGGTTTTCCAAATCCTGGATCCCCGGGAAATTGATCTCGATTTCAGTGGCGAAGTGGAATTTGAATCCATGGAACAGCCTGGCCAGAAGGTACGGGTTGAGCCAGCTCACATGCGGGCCGGTTATCAGGAAAAATTCCTGGCCTGGCAGACCCATTTGACTCGTGATTGCCGTCGTCAGAAAATTGATCTGGTTCAACTGACCACCGATACGGCCTTCGACAAGGGCTTGGGCAAGTATTTGCAAAAAAGACGGCGGATGTACTGATGCCAATCGCCTTTGCCAATCCCGCGTTGCTCTTTGGTGCCATGGCGGCCTCGCTGCCGGTCATCATCCACTTTCTGAGCCGCAAAAAAGTTCACAAACAGAAATTCAGTGATCTGCGTTTTCTGGATGAAGTGCAGGCTCAGCAGGCCCGCAGTCTGGGCATCAGGCGTTGGATTCTGC
>JAOZJV010000906.1 GCA_029935695.1 Candidatus Krumholzibacteriia bacterium
TGGCGATGGTTTTTATCGGCTGTGGAGGTGACCAGGAATCTGTGCCCGATGGCGCTGGCGCCGGTGCAGTGCCCGCTGTGGATGAATGCGGCGTGCAAGTTGATGACACCGCCTGGCAGGTCTTTAAAGCCTTCACCCAAAAGCACCAGGCAGGCCAGAGTATCACCCGGGAAGATTTTCAGGTTTTTGCCGACCTGCCCATCACTACACCCTGGAAAGAAAGCATGAGCGGCAATCTGCCCTCGGTGCGCATCGTCAACTGGCTCGACGAAACATTCCACCCATCAGAGGGCAAAGATTCCAAAACCAACGCCGACCGCCGCCAATTCAGTTCCAGCTATGCCTACACCATTGAGCACCTGGCCGACATTGATCCCCTGATCAAAAAATTTCAAACCGGGGGTCATGGCTGCAGTCTGAAAAAGAAGGTCAATTTCTGGATTTCATCTGATCAGGTGCCCGATACCCTGGTGGTGGCCTTCCTGCCCAGCAAACCCGAAATCAGGGTCTTCCATCAATACCTCTTTGTGGACACCGGAGTCTTGCGGGCGGGTAATTTTGACCAACTGGAAAATCAACTCACGGGGATTCTTTTCCGGGCCAGGATGCAGCTCTTTGGTGACGCGCCGGCCGGCCTTGAAGGTGAGGCCGCCGTGGCCAACAGCATCCGGGTGATGATGAATGAAGGAATCATCGGTTACATTGAAGATCAGCCGAACACCATCTTTGCTCCGGACCATCCCAAATTAGGCAGTTTCAACATTGTTCCCGAATATGTTTTTGAATATGGCATCAAGGCCATCAACCTGTTCAACACCCACCTCAAAGTCATGCTGGTCGATGAGAAGCTCATGCAGAAAAATGGGATTAATCTGGCTAAGACGCTCATCGCTTCCAGCTCCCTGAATCAGGGTGGGTTCAGCATGAGCGCGACCATTGCCGCCAATCTGGGTGATGAAGCACTGCGAAACACTGCCGGGTCACCCGCTGCCTGGCTCATTGCCTACCAGAAGGCTGCCAAAATGAATCCTGTACCGGCGCCTGACCCGTATCAGGTCATGGATCAATTGCACAAAAGCATGCCGCCGTTTGAAGACAGTGTTTATGAAGGCTTGCTGAAAATCCTTGAACAAACCTTCCCCACTCCGTAGGTTGTGCCATTGAAATTGTGTCTGGCCTTTTGCTTGCAATAGGCCAGACATGAAAACAAATAAAAAAGCATCCAAATCGTGGGCTCCTCCCTTCTGCCCAAACCCTAACTGCAGTCATCACAACAACTCCGACGATCAGT
>JAOZJV010000378.1 GCA_029935695.1 Candidatus Krumholzibacteriia bacterium
ACAATAGACCCTGCCATCATTTTCGATGCGGTCCCACAGCACATAAAGAGTTGCTGCTGAAACCAAAGTACCCAGAATCAGAGGCAATGTCCTGCGGAACCAGGATTCCTGGAAATACTCAACTCGAACCGTGTCACCAGGATAAACCAGGGGATTGCCCATGGGGTCTCCCCACCTCAAATACTCGTGCATATCGACGATTCTCGTCTGGGGAACATCACCCACGTTGTGCAACCACCAGATTTCCTCTAATTCAGAGCTTGCGGATGGGGCGCCAGCCAGCATCAAAACATCCAGCATGGGAGTTGGTTCGGAAATATCAACAACTGTTGGAACATTCACAGCTCCAAAAACCTTGACCCCACGTGTCGAAGGAACTGCTGAAATTCCCTCTAGAAGTGCCGGCAATACCAGAGTATCACCAGGTTTTAAACTGATATCAGGAACCTCGCCACCTTCAAGCAAGCTTGAAAGATCCAATTGCGACACCTGGGTGCGGCCATCTTCTTCACGTATATGACGAACCTGCCTCAGGTTTGCATTGTTGGATGGACCACCGGCGGCCCGCAACAGATCCCAGAAAGTAGGCACGAAAGCGAAAGTATATTCACCAGGACGAACAACCGCTCCAATGATAAAATACGTTGTTCCATCATCACGAGTGCTTTGCAGATTAATTTCAATCTTATCAATGGAGGGATCAAACAGCCTCAAACGCTGCCTCAAGACAAATTCAGCCTCCGAGCTCGTCAACCCCTGCAAAGCCACGTCCCCAACCTGAGGAATCTGCACTTTCCCGGATGCATCCAAGGCAAAGGTACTGCTCAAATCCGGCCGACCCGGAACACTGATCTGAATAACATCCCCAGGAGCAAGCCTCACCGATTCACTGCTGGACACAACTTGCGCCAATGACTGCATGGGCATCATGACTGCAAGCATCAGCATAACAACCCCGGTCAACCGCCGGGCATCCTGAAAAAACGGGACTTGATTAAAATTACTAGTGCTAAACATTGGTTTCTCCCACCAATTATTGGTTATCCACATACCACTGGACGGTTCGGCGTAAACCTTCGTCCAAATCCACTTTTCCCTCATAACCCAGATATTTCCGGGCCAAACTCACATCGGCCTGGGAATGGCGCACATCCCCAGCCCTTGTTTCTTCATGCACGGGTTCAATTTCACACCCGATATAGTCGCGAATTTTGAGACAAAGATCGGTCACGGTGATGCGTCCACCGAGGGCAACGTTATAAGAGCGTCCACCGGCATCTTCACCGGCGTTGCAAGCGGCAATATTGGCTTCCACCACATTGTCGATATAAGTGAAATCACGAGACTGCAGACCATCTCCGTGAATGGTTGGGGGTGTATTGTCCAGATACTGGGTGATGAATTTCGGCACCACAGCCGCATATTGGCTGTTGGGATCCTGCCGGGGACCAAAAACATTGAAATAGCGCAACCCAATGGTGCTCAAACCATAGAGATTGTTAAAAACAGCACCGTAGAGCTCGCTGACACGCTTATTCACTGCATAAGGAGACATTGGGGTTGGCTGCATGCCTTCGTGTTTGGGAAGCTCCTTGGTGTTGCCATAAACAGAACTGCTGGCGGCATAAACAACCCGGCGCACGCCACTTTGATGGGCACCCCAGAAAACACGCAGAGTCCCGCCAATATTGTGTTCATCACTGGTCAGCGGGTCTTTAACGCTGCGCGGAACACTGGGCAAGGCTGCCTGATGAAAAACACAGTCAACACCCTGGCAGCAATCCATCACCGTATCGAGATCCGTGATAGATCCTTCCACAAAACGAATTTTTTCTTTCAGGTCAGCAATATTTTCCAGTTTTCCAGTGGAAAGATTGTCCAATACCACCACATCATGCCCTAAACGCACAAGTTCACGGGACAAATGAGACCCTATGAAACCTGCTCCCCCAGTTACCAGATATTTCGCCATGGGCTTCGAGCCTCCTAAAAAATGATTATCCAGGGACAGCAGCAGACCGTCCCCCAAGGAATTCTATCGGCCTCAAATTTATAAAGTTAATACAGGATAGAGGAGATTTTTGGAAAAACAACAGTTCAATCTTCCGAACGTCCCATTTCAATTTTGAGGAGCTTCATTTCCCTGCGCACATCGCGCAAATCCAGGATTTTGTGAATCAGGCGGCGCAGCACCGACAGAAGAAAAAGAAACAGCAGCGCCAGGGCCATCCAGCGGTAGGCAGGGTTCAGATCGGCCCCGTGATTTGTAAAAAGCTTATTCAGGCTTTGGCCAAAACCCAACAACGTGAAGAAAAAGGCACACAGAAGAACAAGATGAACCAGACCACCACTGAATTCTTCTTTGCAGCGCATGAATTGACGCAATGGGAAATCAGTTCCTTCAGCGCTGCGAAAGCGTGAATCGAACATGGTGGATTTTCTACGGGATCTCTTCGAAATCAGCATCATCGATTTCCTGTTCGGTGATCTTGTTCCCTGAACTTCCGGCGTTGTTTGATTTCTGTTCAGTTGATCCGAATGAATCAGACTTGGTTCTGGCGTTGGGAGAAGTTCTGGATGTTCCGGATGATCTGCTGAATAGCCTGCGGACGAACAGGCCGACAAAGAAAAGAAGTAGGAGTCTCAGGATATTCATGAGGTCTCGCCATAGGGAAGATGGTACGCCCGGCGGGATTCGAACCCACGACCTTCTGCTCCGGAGGCAGACACTCTATCCAGCT
Source organism: Candidatus Krumholzibacteriia bacterium (assembly GCA_029935695.1). Taxonomy (GTDB): domain Bacteria; phylum Krumholzibacteriota; class Krumholzibacteriia; order LZORAL124-64-63; family LZORAL124-64-63; genus LZORAL124-64-63. The sequence goes on from JAOZJV010000378.1 coordinate 2,742, forward strand.
GAGCTACGGGCGCACGATTTGTGGCGGAAGTATGGCGCATGAACCCTGCGGGGTCAAATTCCTTTTCTGTGCTGGTGAAATTAGGCACTGGCAGCTCCTTCGGCAAGCAGCTGCCGGGCATAGGCCACCTGTGCATCACGATTTTCTCCGGAACCGGGATGCCCACCCAGAAGACGGGCTAATTCCTCTACTCGGCTGATCCCTTCCAGAGGCTCAACCGACACTGTTGTGCGCCCTTCACTCACCGATTTGTGCACCCGCAAATGCCCATCGCCAAGGGCCGCCACCGTGGGCAGATGTGTGATGCAAAGAACCTGTCCCCGGCGGGACAGCCGGCGCAGCAAATGCGCCACCGGAACAGCATTGTCCATGCCCAGGCCAGCATCGATCTCATCAAAAAGCTGCAACGCAGTGGGACCACTTTCAGATTCAAGCACTGATAGGCCCAGGAAAATGCGGCTTTTTTCACCACCGGAAGCCACTTCACTCACTGGATTCCATGCTTCGCCTCGGTTGGTCCGGGCCATGAGAACAACCCTGTCAGCACCCCGATCATTGATTCGGCAGGATTGACCTTCAAGTTTGATTTCACCCACATTATCGGTGTCTGCTTCCAGCCTGAACTCCAGGCCCAAATCAGGAAGAGCCAACGGACGGATTAATTCTTCTGCCTGCAGGGCCAGACGGGGAGCTCCGGCGGCGCGTTTCATACGCAGGTCCTGGGCCGACTCCGCCATTTCAGCCCGAACGGACTCAAGTTCCAAGCGCAAATCTTCAATATCCGACACGGCATTGCGCTGTCTCTTTATGCGCTCGTGGAGAGTATCCTGAAGGGCTAAAAGGCCCTCCACCCCACGGCTGAACTTCCGCTGCAGTTGACTGTACAGGTGTTGCCTTGCTTCAAGTTGATCCAGGCGGCCCGGTTCAATGTTCACCGAGTCAGAGAAACGTTGCAGATCAATTCCAGCTTCAGTGACAAGATTTTCCGCTTCACGGATCAATTCAAGAATATTTTTCAGCCGGTCACTGTCTGCGGCCAAAGGCTCCAGAGATTTCAGAGTGCGGGCCAAAAGCAAACGAGCGTTGCCGTCGCTGTCAGTTAAATCCTGAAGGCCGGAAGCAGTTCCTTCCTGCAGACTGCGCAGATTGCGCCCAAACGCAAGTTGCTCCCTTAAAGAAGCATCTTCCTCCACTGATAAACCGGCGTCGTTCAATTCACGCCATTGAAATTCCCACATTTCCAGTTGCTGGTCCGCAAAATTCTGTTCGGCGGTACGGTCGGCCAGTTCTCTTTTCAGTTCTTTGAAACGGGAAAAAGCAACGGACATCCGGTTCAATTCCACATCCAGGTTGAGGGCTCGATCCAAAAACTGAATGGCAAAGGATGGGCGCGCCAACAACCGCTGCTGATCCTGACTCTGGATCGAAAGCAACCGGGGGCCCAACCGTTCAAAGATGGAAAGAGAGGAAATCAACCCGTTGATTAAAACGCGCCCCCGGCCTTCGCGCTTCAATTCGCGCCGCAGCT
>JAOZJV010000907.1 GCA_029935695.1 Candidatus Krumholzibacteriia bacterium
CGTATTTCAGGGCATTGTCGATGAGGTTGTCGATAGCCTGTTCCAGAAGCGGGGCGTTAATTTTGATACGAATATCTCCGCTGCAGTGGATGTGCAAACGGCCTGCAGCCTGGGGATCTCTCGAGGCCAAATCTCTGACAACCCTTTGTAGCAGGGTGTATACGGATGTCTCGCTCATTTCCAGATTGTTGGTCCTGTTGTCCTCTTCCAGACGAGAGAGGGCGAGCAGATCGCTGATGATGTTTTCCAGGCGGTCGGTTTGGCGGTTGATGATGCCAAGAAAATGCTCAACTTCCGCAGGATCGTCCGGCGGTTCATCCATGAGGGTTTCCACAAAACCCTTGATGGAGGTGACAGGTGTTTTCAATTCGTGGGATACATTGGCCACAAAATCCCGCCGCATGTTTTCCAGTCTTTTGATGTCTGTCAGGTCGCTCATGACCAGCAGAACCCCGATGCGCTCATCCTCAAGGTTTAGCAGGCTGCTGGCGTGGACCAGTAGGTGACGACCGCTGTGTCCTCCCGTCTTAATGTCCTTTTCCCGGTTGTTTCCATCCTGCAAGACATCTTTTGTTAATTGAGTGATGTCCGGATGTCGCGCGATTTCCTGAATGCTGCGACCCAGGGCCGGGGAAAGGTCCTGGGCAAAGATCTCTGCGGCCTTGCGGTTCAGACGGATGATGTTCTGGTCACCATCGACGGCCACAATCCCTTCGTTCATACTGACTAAAACAGATTCCAGTTCATTGCGCTGGCTTTCGGCGGTGCGAATGCGATGGGCCAATTGATCCGCCATGTTATTCATGCTGCGAGCCACGGCATTGATTTCCCGGCTGTCATCAACCTTGATGGGCTCGCTCAGCTCTCCGCTGGCAAATGCCTGGGCACCGTTTTGCAGAATTTTAAGGGAGTTACTCACTTTTCGGGCCAGGATGAACCCCAGAATACCCGCCAGAATTACCAGGGCCAGACTGACCAGGGCAATTTCTCCATAAAGATGGGCCATGATATTGCTGAGGTGGTCAAGGGAAATGGAGGTGCGAACGATGAAGGTGGAATCGCCGGGCACGGCCACATAAATGCGTTGGTGCCCCAGGGTAGAGCTGTAACGTTGGCTGATGCCCAACTGGCCACTGGTGGCAGCTGCAATTTCCGGACGGTCGGCGTGATTTTCCATCAGGGCTGGGTCTTCATCAGAGTCGCCGATGACCTGACCCGTGGGCAGAATCACTGTCAGCCGGTAACCACTTTCATGCCCCAGCCGGCGGCAGATGTCCTGCACTGCTTCAT
>JAOZJV010000379.1 GCA_029935695.1 Candidatus Krumholzibacteriia bacterium
AACCCATTCTGTCCGGATCATCCTCCAAAACCACCGCAAGTTCGCATAAGGCATCCACCCGGTCTCGCTCAATACACTGACGGTACAACCTCCACACCTGACGAATGCGCAGCAAGTCCGCTTCCAGATCTGCAGCCGCCCCTGAACTGACCAGCGGCAGCAAATCTTCCAAAGGGCCATCTTCCAACACTGCAGTGGTGCAACCGTGCAAACGCACTTCATCAAACAGGCCCACAAATTCTTCAGCCAGACCCGGCGCGCTTTCGGGCCGCTCCTTCAGCCAGCTCTCATTCTTAAGGCCATGGGCCAGGGCCAGAGGTCGCACCAGGTCATCGGGCAGGTTTCCCGTGTCCAGACCCGCCGCCAGCTGCAATTCCTGTATCAACTGGGTCATGGTGATGGTTTTGGGCAGCAGCAAAGCGGAGGATGGATGAGATTCCAGCAGGACATGACCAAGGGTCTGGCAGGCACGGCTGGATGGCAAAACCACCAGGGCGCTACTGAAATCGCCCTGGGAACTGCCCGGGCATGCCTGATTCAGATCTCCGGCTAATTGAGCCAGGAGATTTTCTTCGATGGGGCTGCGATGGATTTGAAACGCCAAGTCTTACCGCCGATGAAAGATGGTAAAACATCAAAAACAGATCCCCCCGGGGGGTGCTGTTTTTGATGTTCCGCGCGCACTGGATGGGAGTTCCAGGCTGCGTTAGTACAATCAGGACTGCATTCTATAACATTGACTGGAAATGTCATCAAGAACGGGAAACCCACCACAAACCCAAACCACTAACCAACAACCCAGGAAAAATAGCCTCAACCCCCAGCCACGGCCCGCCGGCGCCAAACAACAACCACAAACCCGCAGTGATTCCAGAGCTCACCATCACCCCAGCAGTCCGTCCCCCATTAAGGCGAACTCCAAAATGCGCCAACATCAACGGCCCCAACAACACCGGCGTGCCCAAAGACCCCAATATTTTCCACAAATCAATCACCGACTCAGAAAGCAGCGCCATGCCCACCGCAAGCACCGCCGTCACCGTCAAACTCACCCGAATCAGCGGCAGGGATTGCTCCTCGTCGTCAGCTAAATTTCCCCGCCATCGCCCGACCACATCCCGCCCCAAAGTCACCGCGCAAATGAAGGCGTAACTGTCCACCGTGGACATGATCGTCGCCAGCAACGCCACTGTGAAAACCCCTTGCAGAAAGGGCGGCAAAACATGAGCTGCCAGAGCGGGAAAAGCCTGCACGGGATTGGCCAGATCGGGCAACAAAGCCCGGGCGTACAACCCGGCGCTGGTGGTGAGAAAGTCGAAAACCATCCACAAACCAATGGCCGCAAAAATGCCACGCTTAGCCACCTTCTCTGATTTCGCCGCAAAACAGCGCTGATAAAAAGCCGGTTCAACCAAGGTGGACAAGGCAATGAAATACCACACAGCGATGGCCTGCACACCCAATCCGCCGTCCCACTGCAAATGCCCCATCGGCAGGTTGGCCTGCAGGAATTCCCATCCGCCAAAGCGGCTGTAACAAACGGGCACCAGAATGAGAAATCCCAGGAACATGAGGAAGAACTGGATGATGTCCGTGGCCACCACCGCTTTGAGGCCCCCGCGGTACACATAACTCACCGAAAGGGCGGTGCCCAGCACCACGCCCACCCACAGGGGCCAGCCAGTGGTAAAATTGAAAAGCACACCGAGCATCAGCACGTAGGCTGCGGGTACGGTCATGATGAACATCATACCGGCGCCGGCAAGGGCCGCCGGCCGTCCAAAATTACTTTCCAGAAGATCGGGAACCGTCAGCGCCTGGCTGCGGCGGGCGCGGCCGGCGATGAAGAGAGCGAACACGGCGGCGTAAAGGTAATAAGGCACCCCAAACACCAGCCAATTGCTGATACCGTAGGAAAATGTGTATTCGCCCACACCGAGGATGCCGCCGTACCAGGTGGTCACCAGAGATGCTGTGAAAGCAGGAAGAGTGAGGCCCCGGCTGGCCACGATAAAATCGACGGCACCGGATGTGGATTTGCGGAAGAGACGGCCTACGGCGTACAGCAGAAAGAGTGCATAGATCACTCCGGCCAGAGATGCCAAATTACTCTTCCCCGAAGTTGCCCATGTCCAGCGGCACGCTAAGGCGATCCACGGCCACCAGCACCGAGCCTTCGCCCACGGAAATCAGCAGCGGCGAGACAAAGACCTGGTTGGAGATCAGGGCGGGGCCGCCCGGCTCAAGGGTATCGCCCAGCAAAGGGAAACGGGCGCCCTCAAGAGTCACTCCTGACACGGGACCCAGCATGGGTAACAGGGAAAACTGGCTGCCACCGGGCAATTCCCAACTGACGTTGGAGCCCGGTCCCAGGCGCACGGTGTCGGCATTGGGTCCGGCAATGCAAATACGCAACTTATCGGCGAATCGTTCCAGGAGCTGGCAATTGAAGATGGTGTGATCCAAACGCCAGCCAGTGGCTCCCAGCAGGATGACTTCTTCGATGCCCTGTTCCACCAGGAAAAGCAGGGCTTTTTCACTGTCGGTGGTGTATTGGTCGTCCACTTCCAGAAAACGCGGGCCGCTGCGGCCATCGAGCACACGGCCGCTGAGACTGTCAAAATCACCGATCACCACATCCGGGCTCAAAGGAAGCTGGTCATAAGGATGCCCGGCCGCATCGGTGCACACAAAAAAATCGGCGCCCGTGAGCCAGTAACGCAGCAGATCATCTTCCGGTGGAGGGCCAGAGCAAAGCACCACAGCCCGGGGTCCATTTTTGGGAAACAGAGGACTGTCGGCGCCGCCCTTTTTTGGGTCGTTATAAGTCATGCACACTGCTTTCAGAAGTCGTAGTCCACACCCACGGCAAAATTGCGCCCGGCGGCGGGTATGTAGTTGTTCTCAATATAATAGTATCCCGAGGTCTCATATTCCACGTCTCCGATATTTCTTACGTGGATAAAAGCCTGGGCAGCGGCCAGGGATTGCAGGCCAATCCGGTCCAAATCGAACCACAGGGAGAAATCCAAAGTGGTCCAGGGGTCAATGGTGTGCTCTTCATTGCCGGTGTTGTCCAGATACTGTTTGCCCACATTCCGCACCCGGACCTGGGTGCGCACACCGGGATTCCATTGGGCTTGCCAGGACACCGAAAGCAGGTGTTCCGGAAAGAGAGCGATGGGATTGCCTGAAAAATCACTGTAAGTGCCATCCCAATCGTAAAAATCGAAGACGTCGTACTCATCCCAGCTGCGGGATGCGGCCACCGCCAGGGTATTGCCGTTGTATATTTTTGCCCGCAGGCCCAATTCCAATCCCCGGTGCAGAGTTTTGGCGGCGTTGCCCCGAATGCCATACCCGTCTTCGTTCACCCCGCCGTAGGGCACGATTTCATTGGTGAAATCCATCCAGTAGCCCCCAAGAGTGAAGGATAAAAAGCTACCGGCCCAGGAAATACCCCCTTCATAGTCGATGACTTTTTCTTCGGTGATCCGGGGATCCCACCACTGCACATAGTCTACCGTGCCATCGCCCTTCAACACCTCGCGGGAATGGTTGAACAGAGGGTCCGTGCCCAGATCGTCGGCACCATCCCATGTGTCGAACAGTTCGTTATCCGTGGGCTCGCGATGGTTCACACCCACACTGCCGTACAGGGCCGTATGACCACCGGCGATACGACCCGCCTGCCAGTGAACACCACCCTTGGGATTGAAAAAATCATAATCCACGGTGTAGCCATTGCGCAGATCGCCCACAAAGTTGCCCACCTCGCGCTGCAGGAAATCGTATTCTTTGTGCTGGTATTGCAGGTCGCCCATCAGAGTCAGGCCACGGATGATTTCGTACCGTTCGTTGGCGTACAAACTGTAGGCTTTTTTGTCGCCCACGTACTCATGGTATTTGAACTGGGGATCGATGAAATCATCAGGCGTGAAACCCGCAACATTCATCACATTCCCCCAATGGTTGGAGTGGAATTTGTAAGTATCGCCACCAATGGAGAAGCGGCCTTTGTCGTGCTCAAAGAGCAGACGCGGCACCCATCCCACCTGATCCTTGCGCACATATTTGCGGCGGATGAGATCTACTTCCTCATCGGCACCCAGGCCCAGATATTGGTCCAGGGCATAGTCTTCGGCTGCCTCGTCATCCTTGAAATTCTCGTAATATCCTTCGCCCTGAACATAATAGATGCTGTTCTTCAGTGTCCAACTGTCAGATAAATAAAGGTCATTGTGCAACTCGTAATG
>JAOZJV010000380.1 GCA_029935695.1 Candidatus Krumholzibacteriia bacterium
AATCGTCCAGAGCTGTGTCCAGGGCGTTCAGGCGAATCAAAGATTGAGCAATCCGTGAGTTGACCTCCCTCGATGCATATTCCATTGCCGCCCATGCAGCTTCCCGATGAGCAAGGGCTGCCTTGTATTCGGCTTTTCCTGAATCAAAAATCGGAAGAGGAATACCGATGGCGAATCCTATCTCCGTTCCATCAGGACTCTTGTCAAAAGCCGGCCCAAACCGAAGATCCGGAATGCGCTGCCTGGAAGCCATGGCGGCCTGCCACTCGGACTGCTGGTATTCAAGCCGAGCCCGCAGCAACGGCTCACTGTGAACCTGGGCCAGAGCGATCAACGAATCCTGGTCTGTGCAAATTTCCGAAGCATGCAATTGTGGGGTCATGATGCCCTGATGCCCGTCAGAAATGCCAATCAGCAGACGCAATTCAGCATCGGTGCGCATCACTTCTTCACGGCTTCGCGTTAAGGCCCGTTGGTCGGAAGCCGCATCGGTCAAGACCAGGGATACATCCAGTGGATCGGAAATTGTTGCCGAAAGCCGGGTTTTGGCCAATTGGGCATATTCGGTCGATCGTGCCGCTAAATTTTCATATAATGCCTGCCTTTGGCGGGCACCTTCCAACCGAACCAAAGTACTTCCCAACTCCAGAATGGCTTGCTTGTGCGCATTTCGAACGGAGGCTTCCGCCAGGGCCAACTCGACATCGGAAACCTGGCCCGCAGCTCCGAGACGACCACCGACCGGCAGTGAGAACAGCAGAGCACCCTCAAAGGTGGTCCTTTGTCCATCAATGTTCATCAGTCGGGTTTCAATTTCCGGATTAGGCAGGCGGCGGGCCACTTTGTTCCTGGCAGCGGCTTCATCCAGTGCGGCTTCAGATGCCAGAACGTCTGGATGTCTGGACAGAACCAGACGATGCATCGTCACAGCATCAAGAGAATCGGCACTCGTGATTAGATTTTCAATTTCGGCATTGTTATGTCTGGGCGATACCTGGTGGGGACTATTGCTCCAGCCCGGGTCATCCATCACACCGGAGACAAGAGGGTCATGACAACCGGTGAACAAAAAAGAGAAAGCAGGGATCAGCCAAATCCAATAAAGATATAACTGCTTTTCTTTATTGATGGTTTTTGATCGTGAAACCGAAATGACGGACATGGAATCACCTTGCATTAAGATCCCCACTTCACCAAACAACCCCTTTATACCATTGATTCTCAGAAGTGTTCCAAAGGTATACCATTTAATTGGGAATTGGAGTTTTTTATGGAAAAACCGACTGGCCATCGCGTCATCTGAAATAATCCCCGCAAGAAGAACAACCACTGCCCCGGGCCCCCACCACTTCGTCATGCCCCGTGGCTGGTGGCAAGCAGGGAGAATCGGAACACAGGAAAACATTTTCCAGGGACAAATTGCAGAAAAGAGGATCCAGAGAGAAATTGCCCTCCACACCGGCCTGGTCAGCCACAACCCCAACCCAATCGCCATGGGTATTGCCGAAAATATCGCAATATTCAAGAACCGGAACGGTGGAGTTTTCTTCCACGGGAATGCCTGTGTTGAAGGCGATGATGCAATCAGTTAAATAGCTCACCGGATCCCGATACCCAAAATATAGAACCGAACCCGTATCATCAGTTTCATTGGCGGCAATGGTGCACCCGCGCAACACCGATGCCTCGAATGAGTAGATGGTCCAGAGAGGACCGGCATTTCCCACCAAAGCGCACTGATCAAGCGTTACCGAATTGCAGTGAATTGCCGTGGCACCGCCGAGCCCGATATTATGATACAGATCGCATTGATTCATTTCCAAACCATACAACCCATAAATCCCACCCCCTGTGTCTGCCTGGTTCCCCACAAATCGTGAATTATGAATCATTGAAAAATTTTTGCATGAAATGGCTCCACCTCCACCATGGGCCTGGTTGTCGATAAAATCGCATCCAGTGACCATCAGACTGTCCCCGTAAACACGAAGAGCACCACCATAACCATCGGGATTGTAAACACCATAGGCCTGGTTCCGCAGAAAAATACTATTCACTACTTCCAGGCCAGCTCCACCATGCAAACCGGCACCGTCACCGTAGACAACGTTCTCGATAAAAGAACAATTTTCTACAAGACAATTATTCCGCGCGGTCAGGCCCCGGCCTTCGTTTCCATTGAATGTACAGTGGCGGACTTGTGACCCATCGGCCACTGTGGCGGCGCTGCCCGTATTGTTCAGAAAAACACTCCCGCTGATGATGCAGCCACTTTCTGTGGCATGCACCCCACTTCCACCATAGCCAGCAACATTTTCCTCGAACAAACAAAATTCCACCTGGATTGATGGCTGCCTGTAGGAATAGAGCCCACCACCGTAGAGAGCAGCATTGTTGCGAGTGAACCGGCAATTCTCAAGTTTCAGAGTGGAATGGAAGGCATAAATACCACCACCATGACCGGTCATGGTTTCGTTCCCATCAAAGGTGCAATTCACAATGAGCAAGTGGCTGTCGTCTGCCCGCAGAGCCGCACCATCATCATCGTGACCGGTCAGGAAACCGCCGGTGAGAGTCAGGCCGGAAAGTATGATGAGTGAATCTGTTTCAGAACAGTTGAAGATGCGGCCCTGGCCGGCGGCGTCGATCACCACCGGATCTTCCTGGGTGCCGGTCCCCATCAGCACCAGACCGGAAGGAATGGTCATGCCATATTCTTCGTAAGTCCCTGGGGCCAGATACACAGTGTCGCCGGCAACTGCCACAGCGAAGGCTTCGCTGATGGTCTCGTAATTTTGGGGCACCAGCAACGCATTACCACTGCACGGTTCTTGCTCAACCGGTGGCTCCACCTCCGGACACACAGCACAATCATCCTCACACCCGGCAAACAAAAACAGGACCGATAACAGAATCAACATCCCCCGAATTCGCACGGACATTCCCCCATGATATTTGAGTTACATATTCCTTCGATACTGCCCGCCCACTCCATAAAGGGCTTTTGAAATTTGCCCCATGGAACAGATTTTGGCCGCCTCCATCATGGCCTCGAAAGTATTGCCATGCTCCACCGCCACCTGCCGCAGTTTGACCAGGGCCTCGTCAGCGTGACTGGCGTTGCGCTCATGGAAAGCGTTGAGCGATTCAATGGAGTACTGCTTCTCGGTCTCGGTGGACCGGATCACCTCACTGGGAATAATGGTCGGCGATCCAGCCGGATCCAGGTACGTATTGACACCGATGATGGGCATCTCACCCGAGTGCTTCAGCGACTCGTAGTGCAGTGATTCTTCCTGAATTTTGGTGCGCTGATACATGCGCTCCATGGCCCCCAGCACGCCGCCGCGCTCGCTGATGCTGGCGAATTCCGTGAGCACTGCTTCTTCCACCAGATCGGTCAGCTCTTCAATGATGAACGAACCCTGCAGCGGATTCTCATTGCGAGCCAGACCCAACTCCTTGTTGATGATCATCTGGATGGCCATGGCCCGGCGTACGCTCTCTTCGGTGGGCGTGGTGATGGCTTCATCATAAGCGTTGGTGTGCAGGCTGTTGCAGTTGTCGTAGATGGCGTACAGGGCCTGCAGCGTGGTGCGAATGTCATTGAAGGCGATTTCCTGGGCGTGCAGACTGCGGCCACTGGTCTGAATGTGATACTTCAGCTTCTGGCTGCGCTCGTTGCCGCCGTACTTCATCTTCATGGCCTTGGCCCAGATGCGCCGCGCCACCCGGCCCATCACCGAATATTCGGGGTCCATGCCGTTGCTGAAGAAGAACGATAAATTGGGGGCAAAAGTATCGATGTCCATGCCCCGTGAGAGGTAATACTCCACGAAGGTGAATCCGTTGGCCAGGGTGAAGGCCAGCTGGCTGATGGGGTTGGCTCCAGCCTCTGCAATGTGATAACCGCTGATGGAAACGGAGTAGAAATTCCGCACTCCACTGTCGATGAAGTGCTGCTGGATATCGCCCATCATGCGCAAGGCAAACTCGGTGGAGAAAATGCAGGTGTTCTGGGCCTGATCTTCTTTGAGGATGTCGGCCTGGATGGTGCCACGCACGGCGCACAGGGTATCAGCTTTGATTTTTTCGTAAACTTCCGCATCCAGAATCTGATCGCCGCTGACGCCCAGCAGCATCAAACCGAGACCATCATTTCCTTCGGGCAGGTCGCCCTGATAAGTGGGGCGCACCCGGCCTTTGTAGATGGCTTCAATCTTTGCTTCCACTTCGGCCTGCATGCCGTTTTCAA
>JAOZJV010000908.1 GCA_029935695.1 Candidatus Krumholzibacteriia bacterium
GATTGATCGGACGCAGGATAACGGGAGGTTCCCCTCGGATCATTATCCGGTGTGTGCCGATTTCCAGCTTGCCCCCAGTATTTTATCCTGATAATAACAGGTGGTAAATCTTTCCTGCTTCCAGCACGATCTTCCTTCCGGATGGTGAAATATGTCTCAGCAGAACCCGGCAATCCCTTCTGAAATCCTGGAAAATGCATTGCGCAGCCTGCCGGCCCCCGTGGCTGTTATCGGCGCTGCCAGCGGTGGAGTGCTGGGCGGCCTGACGGCAGCCTGGGTGACCCGGGTGTCGCTGGATCCGGCAATGCTGCTGGTTGCCGTGGGCCATGAGCGTTTCACCTACGATTTGATGAACAACTCAGATCAGTTCACCGTCAGTTTGCCCACAACGTCTCAGGTGAAAGAGGCCCGGCTTTTCGGCCTGAAAAGCCGCCGTGATGTGGACAAATGGGCTGATGTGGACCACGATTTGCTTGGTGAAGGAATTCCGGCATTGCGGCATTGCACCACGCGATTCCTTTGCCGGAAAACCGAAGTTCTGAAAACCGGCGACCACGATTGTTTTGTGGGAGTGGTGATCACGGCTGAAAAGATTTCTGACCAGCCGGCCCTGCCCATGCGGGGCGCCGATTATGCACCGGGTGGGGATTAATCTCAGACCCCTATTGCCATCGGCGAAATTTCTGCTAAAATGTGATTATACGGGTATCGAACGGATTGGTCGTTCGTCCCGTATAATCGAGCTCAAAAAACGAAGGAGGGCCCGACGTATGGAAGCAGCCAAGAGCTTACCGATCTCCGAAATTTTTCCCCCTGAAATTCTTTCCCTGCCCAAAGTTGAGGTTCCGGTTTCCGGTGTTTCCGGTTATTGCCTGAAAAATGATGAAAAGCAGGTGGTCTTTTTCGTCTTCGAAGAAGGTGTCAGCGTTCCCGATCACTCTCACTGCGAGCAAAAAGGCATCGTGATTTCCGGTGAGATGATGATTGATATTGAAGGCGAGACCAATCTGTACCAGGACGGCGATTCTTATGTGATTCCCAAAAATGTAAATCATCGGGTGAATTTCAGTCAGCGCACGGTTCTGATTGATATGTCGGCGGCTCCGAACAGATACGAAGTGGCCCGCTGAATCTGATATTCTTTGATCCGAAAAAAAGTGCCCGCCCCTGGATAAAGGGCGGGCGCTTTTTTATATCTATTTCCCGGGGCCGATGACCACTTCAAACCGGCTTTCCGGGGTGATGTATTTTTTCGCCACATCCAGCACCATAGCGGGAGTGCATTA
>JAOZJV010000909.1 GCA_029935695.1 Candidatus Krumholzibacteriia bacterium
ACGCTGAAAAAGCGGCCCACGTCCCTCAGGAATTCGATGTAGCCGTAGTCTTTCAACCAGTCGGCGTTGTTGAGCATCAGGCCGGCGCCGTCACCAAAATCGATGTGATGGGAAAGTTGCTCGCGGATGCCATCGAGGTTCTTTTCGATTTGTTCGAGAGTGAGCAATTGGCGCAGTTCGGATTTCCCGCTGGGATCGCCCACCATGGCGGTGGCTCCGCCGACGATGCCGATGGGCCGGTGGCCATATTTTTGTAGATGAACCAGGCCCATGATGGGCAGCAGACTGCCCACGTGCAGGCTGTCGGCGGTGGGATCAAAACCGATGTATGCGGTGACCGTTTCTTCAGCCAGCAACTTGCGCAAGCCGTCTTCATCGGTGCACTGCTCGAAGAAGCCGCGCCATTTCATTTCATCTACGAAGTTGTCGAACATTATAGTTCTTCCCTGGTTTATTTTAGATCCTGAAAGCGGCGCTTCATGGTTTTCAAATCCGCCGCGCCCAGGAAGGTGGTCAATTCACTGGCCAGGCGCCAGGCCACCACCGCTTCGCCCACAATACCAGCCGCCGGCACCACACAGGTATCACTGCGCACCCACGCCGCCAAACCCGGTTTTCCTGTCTTCAGATGAATACTTTGCAGCCGTTTCCGCTGGCTGCTGATGGGTTTGACAAAACCGCGCACGACAACCGGCTCACCGTTGGTGATACCGCCCTCAAGGCCGCCCGCCCGATTAGTGGTCCTGACAAAACCAGACCCGAGGGTCGGTCTTCCACCAACGGACGGACGGCCTGAAGAGCGCTCTTCAGCCGGCATCAGTTCATCATGTGCGTTCTGTCCATCTTCGGCGGCCACTTCGATGCCCGCACCAATGGACACGGCCTTCACCGCAGGAATGGCCATCACGTCTTCGGCCAGCAGGGCATCGAGACGGCGATCCGGATGGCAATAAGTGCCCAGTCCCACGGGCAACCCGGTGGCGATCACTTCAAACTCGCCGCCAAGGGTCACGCCTTCGGCAATGGCTGCGTCGATGAGGGCCACCATTTCTTTTTCGGCCTTTGCGTCAAGGCATCGCAACGGTCGACTGGACCGAATGCGGCGCAGCCTGGCGATGGAGGGTTGCGCAGCATTTCCAACAACTGACCCCACAGATCGGGTGTGGGAAAAAACTGTGATGCCGAACTCAGCAAGCAAAGCCTTGGCGCAGGCTCCGGCCGCCGTGGTGGCGGCAGTGCTTCTGGCGCTGGCGCGCTCTGCCACGGGGGCGCAGTCATCATAA
>JAOZJV010000381.1 GCA_029935695.1 Candidatus Krumholzibacteriia bacterium
CGCTCTTTAAAGTCATCTGCTTCGGGAGTAAGAACGGCCCGCAGGGCAGCCATGCCCACGGTCAATTGTTCATCGTCCGGCTCACTGGTGGTAATTTTTTGCAGCAACAAACCAGGCATGATGACGGGTTTCAGAAACCAGAGCTTGGCATACTTGCCCGACAGTTTGATGGCTTCGTAGGCCAGTCCGCCAATAACCGGCACAAATGCGATACGCTGCAAGCGATCCACAATATCTTCAGGCCGGCCCACCAGAGCAAAAACCAGAATGGAAATCAGCATCACAAAAAACAGAAAGCTGGTTCCGCAGCGGGGATGCAGGGTGGTGTAAGGCCGGGCACCATCGGCGTCCAGGCTCTTGCCGTTCTCAAAAGCGTGGATGCTTTTGTGTTCCGCCCCGTGATACTCAAAGACCCGCGCCATATCAGGCAACTTGCTGACCGCCAGCAGGTAGAGCACGAACATGACCACCCGGATAATACCGTCGACCACATTCCAGACTAAACTGCCGGCCCCTTCGCCAACAACCAAGTCGGTCAAAAGAATGGGCACATAAAAGAACAGGCCCAGGCTCATGGCAAAAGAGACCACCACGGTGCCCCACATCATCAGGGTATCCTTGAGGCTGGTCTTCTGGGTGTCGATGCGGTCTTCGCTGGTGGCTTGATCAGCCGAGAACATCAGCGCGTCAATACCCAGCCCCATGGACTCGATCAGATGAATGCCACCGCGCAACACCGGAATATTCAGAAACGGAAGTTTCTTCATGATGCTGCTGAAAACTTTTTTCCGCACCACGATGCGGCCATCGGGAGTGCGCACGGCCATGGCCATATAGGAAGGGCTGCGCATCATGACCCCTTCGATCAGGGCCTGTCCGCCCACGGCCAAATCCATGCTGCGGGCTTCGGATGCCTCCACCGGAGCGGGGCCGGCCTCGCTGTCGGGAGTTTGTAAGAATTCGCTCATTCAAGTCTCCTGTAAGGTAAATCTATGGTTCAAGGTATCAAAGAGAGGGTGCCGGGACAATCACCCAGCACCCTCTTTGGGCTCTGATGCCGAACTAAGCCGACGAAACCAATATTGAAATCTGATCTACTTCTTGGTGTAACTGGCGTCCGCATACCGTTTGCGGAAGCGTTCCACACGACCGGCGGTATCGACGATCTTCTGCTGTCCCGTATAGAAGGGATGGCAGTTGGAGCAGATTTCAACGTTCAGCTTGTCTTTGGTCGACCGGGTCGTGATCACGTTGCCACAAAGACAAGTGATCGTGCAGTCGACGTATTTCGGATGAATATTCTGTTTCATTTTTCTAGCACCTTTTAAAGCCTTAATCTGATAACACAGGTTGAGGCCAAAAAGAAATAGGGAATGGGCTAGATTGCAAGGATATTTTTCATCAAAACCCTTGGCAAAATGCACATTATGTGTCATTTCCTGACTTTCCAGCACTTAAGTGTGCCTTAAATCAAGTGTTCATGGCCCCCAGGAACTGCTCATTGCTCTTGGTTTTACCCAATTTGTCGATGAGAAACTCCATGGCCTCTGTGGGGTTGTAATCGTTCAGGTACTTGCGCAGAACCCAGACTTTGGCCAGATCCTTGGGCTCAATAAGCAGGTCTTCCTTGCGAGTTCCCGACTTAAAGATGTCCATGGCGGGGTAAACACGGCGATCGGCGATCTTCCGGTCCAGCACCATTTCCATATTACCGGTACCCTTGAACTCTTCAAAAATAACCTCATCCATGCGGCTGCCGGTTTCCACCAGGGCCGTGGCGATGATGGTCAACGATCCACCAGCTTCAATATTCCGTGCTGCACCGAAGAAACGTTTGGGCTTCTGCAGGGCGTTGGAGTCCACACCACCGGATAGAATTTTTCCGGAATGAGGCACCACAGCATTGTGGGCCCGGGCCAGACGGGTGATGGAATCCAGCAGAATCACTACATCCAGGCCGTTCTCCACCAGGCGACGGCTCTTGGCCAGCACCATGTTGGCCACCTGCACATGACGCTCAGCCGGTTCATCGAAGGTGGAGCTGACAACTTCCCCATCCACGGAACGGGCCATATCCGTCACTTCCTCGGGCCGTTCATCGATCAGCAGAACGATGAGATGCACTTCAGGATGATTTTTCGAAATTGAGTTGGCAATTTTCTGCAGAATAATGGTTTTACCCGCCCGCGGAGGCGAAACGATGAGACCACGCTGCCCCTTGCCGATGGGACACATGAGATTGATCAGACGGGTGGTCAGTCCCTTGGGCTCAAATTCGAGATTCAGGAGTTCTTCGGGATAAAGGGGCGTCAAGTTATCAAACAGGGTCACTTTTTTGGCCGCCTGAGGATCCCGGTAGTTCACCGATTCAACCTTCAGCAGAGCAAAATAGCGCTCGTTATCCTTGGGAGGACGCACCTGACCGGCAACCGTATCACCGGTCTTGAGAGCGAATTTCTTGATCTGTGATGGAGAGAGGTAGATATCATCAGGGCCAGGCAGGTAATTGTATTTGGCGGCCCGCAGGAAGCCATAACCCTCAGCCAGGATCTGCAATACGCCCTCAGCGTAAATCAGTCCGTTCTTCTCTGTTTGTCCTTCAAGAATTTTAAAAATGAGTTCGGACTTACGCAGAGTGCTGACCGCTTCAATGTTCATTCCCCGAGCCACTTCGACCAGCTCGTGAATGTTCATCTCCTGCAGTATCTTGATATCCATTTTGCTCCTAGAACCTGAAATGTTTGAGTAAAGGTTGGTTGGGGTCTGAGTTTCCTGACAGGTACACCGCACACGGTCCTTGGGGCCGATGGCGACATAACTGACTAATCTCTTTATGAGGTTGTATTTATCCTTGAGGTCTGGCCTGAGGCCAGGGTCAACTCTCCGCTGGAAAACGAAGCATCCCGTGCATCACCCAGAATACTTCGGGCTCATCACCTGAAGTGTTTAGAGAATTCTAGAGAGAATTCTAGCACACTAAGCACCGGTATGGGAAACAAATCTTTTATGGACATGGTCCCTTCCCCGGGGAAAAGGACCAATGATCGTCGTGGTGTGACAGACACCTTACTACAGAATCTTAATAGTTGCCACCAGAGGACGCCTGATCTGACAGCTCTGTATAGGTTTTGTAATTGGCCTCGGAGGCGATGAACTCACCGATCTCAACCTGGGCCATACTCAGAGCCAGGAAGCCATCAGCATTGACCGGGAAATTGTTGGTCATGGCGATACCAATTTCAACAGAGCGGCGCAGTTTTTCCTGGCTGAGTGCAGTCAGATCAGCCTTGAGAATTTCATCCATTTCCACGGACGCATCACCCTTGAGCTTCATGCCATATTTATAGTACGTCTTGGTACGTGCCAGCATGGTCTTTTCATTCAGGAACATATCCAGCTCGGCAGCCCGGTCCAGAGCTGTGATCGCGTCATCGTAACGCCCCACTGATCTGATGGCATACCAGCTGCCCGCAGACATGAGCATGGCCTTGTTGTCCTCATCATTCAGCGGATCGGTGTCGGCCTCGTTCAGGTCCACCACTTTCACATAAAAATCTGCGGCTCGGGCATAATTGCCTTCGTCGATGGACAGCGATGCAATATCCATCAGCAGGGTGGTGTCTTCGCCGTGTTCAGCCAGGAGCTCTTCGTAGATGGCCCGGGCTTCATCATCACGGTCCAGCTGATCCAGAACGTTGGCTTTGTCCAGATTCAAGCTGTAGGCATCAGGATTAGCCGCCAATGCCTGATCCAGCAGTTCCAGAGCTTCATTCCGCTTGGTAGTAGCCTCTTCGGGAATGGTGTCCATGTTGGCCATCTGCATTTTCATACGGGCAATGCTTTTGATGGGTGTCAGACTGTCAGGCAAGGAGGCATAAGCCAGCCGCAAATGCCCTTCGGCCTGCTCAAAGAAATCTTCGTCCCAGTCCAAAGCGGCCTGGCGAAGCAAATTACCATAATTGTAGGTCAGGGAATTATTGACTTCCCTGGACCATTCGTCCGGACCAAGAGTGACGGCCTTCTGGTAAGCTTCGTAAGCCAAAGTATAGTTCTTCTTGGCCTCGGGGAAATCATCCTGTTCCACGGCTTCTTCGGCCAGATGGCTGTAGGCCTCTCCCAGATAGTAATAGGCGTCAGGTTCATCATCACGATACTGAAAACCCTCGTGGATCACATGGACGGCTTTATCGTAATTTTGTTCATCGATGTACAGGATAGCACTGGTGGTGTGG
>JAOZJV010000382.1 GCA_029935695.1 Candidatus Krumholzibacteriia bacterium
TGCAGAAAGACCAGACCGTAGAGCTGGTGCTCGACAGTAACGGCACCCGTCTCAACGGTCACATCAAACTCATCAGCCCGGTCATCGACCCGACCAGCGGCACCATCAAAATCACGGTTGAATTGCCCGATTATCCTCAGGGCACCCGGCCCGGCGAATTCGCCCAGGTGCAGATCGTCACCGAAAAGCGCGACAACGCCACCCTTGTGCTCCGGTCGGCAGTGCTGACCGACAAAGGGGAATCGGTGGTCTACGTACCCGTCAGTTCGGATGAAGCATTGAAAGCCGAACGTCGCATCGTGGAGGTAGGCTTCACCGACGACCTGCATGTTCAAATTCTTTCGGGCCTGAAACCCGGCGACACTGTTGTCATCAAGGGCCAGCGGTCCCTCAAGCACGGCGCTGTCGTAAAAATTCTTGAGGAGTCGGGCAACTGATGCGCTCTTTTGTTGAATTGGCAGTGCGCCGCCGCGTCAGTGTGATGATGACGGCGCTGGCGATCATCATCTTTGGTCTGGTGGCCTACAATCGGCTGGCTTTGGAGCTCTTTCCCGACATCAGCTACCCTTCCATCACGGTTCAAACCGATTTCCCGGACACCGCTCCCCAGGAAGTGGAATCTCTCATCACACGGCCGGTGGAAGAAGCCGTGGGCGTTTTGCGCGGCCTGCAAACAATCCATTCGGTTTCCCGGGCGGGCATTTCCGAAGTGACCCTGGAGTTTGCCTGGGGCTCGGACATGGATCTGCTGTCCATGGAAGTGCGGGAGAAAATTGACCGCCTGATTTTGCCGGCCGAAGCCAGCAATCCGGTGGTGCTGCGTTACGACCCGAGCCTCGACCCCATCATCCGCCTGGCCCTTTCCGGCGATGAGGACCTGATGGTGCTGCGGCGCCTGGCCGACAAACAAATCAAACAGGATTTTGAAACCCTCAAAGGTGTGGCCGCGGCCCAGGTCAAAGGTGGGCTGGAAGAAGAAATTCAGATCGATCTGGACCAGGAGCGTTTGGCCGCTTTGGGCATCAGCATCGACCAGGTGCAGCAGGTTGTGGGCGTCAGCAATGTGAATTTGCCTGGCGGTGCATTGCGCGGCCAGGACAGTCAGTACCTGATCCGCACCATCAACGAGTTCACCAGCACCGAAGAAATTGCCGATCTGATTATCCAGCAAACCGAGTCCGGGGCCGTGCGTCTTCGGGATGTGGCCACCGTCATCTGGGGTCATCAGGAACGTGAAGAAATCACCCGGGTTAATGGACACGAATCGGTGGAGATTTCTCTCTTCAAGGAAGGCGACGCCAACACTGTCACCGTGGCCCGCCGCCTGCGTGAAAGACTGGATCTGTGGCAGGACGGCAAGCTGCCCGAAGGCACCAGCCTGACAGTGCTTTTCGACCAATCAACTTTCATCCAGCAGGCCGTCAGTGAAGTGGGCAACGCCGCGCTTATTGGTGGTGGTCTGGCCATCATTCTGCTCATGCTCTTTTTGCGCGACGGGCGCAGCACCCTGATCATCGCCACCAGCATTCCCATCTCTGTGATCGCCACTTTCATCGCCATGTACAAGATGGATATTTCTCTGAATATCATGTCCTTGGGCGGGCTCACCCTGGGCATCGGCATGCTGGTGGATAACTCCATTGTGGTGCTGGAATCCATCTACCGGAAACGTAAACTGGGGCAAAACCTTTTTGCTTCGGCCATCAACGGCACCACCGACGTGGGCGGTGCGGTTATCGCTTCGACCCTGACCACCGTAGCGGTTTTTCTGCCCATAGTATTTGTGGAAGGCATTGCCGGACAACTCTTTAAAGATCAGGCACTGACAGTGACGTTCAGTCTGCTGGCTTCTCTGGCCGTGGCTGTGACGGTTATCCCCATGGCCAGCGCCCTGGGCAGCCGCCTGCCCCTTGAAGGTCGCAAGCTCGAAGAAGATGCACCACTGAAGGACGCAGACACCGGCCAGACCACCATGACCCTGGGCTGGTTCTCCCATGGGTATGACAGCCTGCTGAGCGGCGCCCTGAAAATGCGCTGGCTCACTTTGCTGCTGGGCTTCGGACTCTTTGGCGCCGCGGTGTGGAGTGTGGGTCTGCTGAAGACCGAACTCATCCCCGAGCTCAGCGAAGGCGAGTTTTTCTTTGAGGTTAAACTGCCCGAAGGAGCCTCGCTCGCTGCCACCGACCGCACCATCGCCACCATGGAAAAAGCCGTGGCAAACGAACCATCCATCGACCGCAATTACGCCACAGTGGGCAGCCGTTTGATTTCCGGCGGCATGTCCCTGAACACCAAGGCCGAAAACCTTGGACAGCTCAACATGGTGATGAAAGACAAGGGCGACAGCGAAGGAGAAATGGCGGTGGCTGAAAGGCTGCGTCAAATATTCCTTCAGACCCCCGACCTTGAAGTGAAATTTGGCCGGCCCAGTTATTTCAGTCTCAAAACTCCGGTGGAAGTGATCATCTACGGAGAAGATCTGGATGACCTGCGCGCCTACTCCCTGGATGTGGCCCGCCGCCTGTCCGGAGTTGACGGCCTGGTTGATGTACGCTCTTCCCTGGAAGCGGGAAACCCCGAACTTCAGGTAGTTTTCGACCGGCAGCGGCTGGCGGCTTTGGGCCTGGACATGGGCACTCTTTCCGAAACTCTCAAGAACCGGGTTCTGGGCGTGGTTCCCACGCGATATATGGAATCGGATCGGCAAATTGATATCCGCATCCGCAACCGTGAACAGGATCGCGGCTCGGTCAGTGACGTGCGCAATCTGATGCTGCCCGGTCCCGATGGCACTTCTCTGCGCCTGCTCTCGGTGGCCGATGTGACCGAGTCCCGGGGACCGGCCGAAATTCACCGTCTGCAACAGCAACGCGCAGCCGTGGTATCGGCCAACCTGGGCAGCACCAGCCTGGGCGCGGCCATCAAGGATGTGCAAGGTGTATTGCTGGAATCGACTCCTCCTACTGGCCTGTCCACTGATCTCGGCGGCCAGAACAAGGAAATGCAAACCAGCTTCAACAGCCTGCGCTTTGCCATCATGCTGGCTATCTTCCTGGTCTATCTGGTGATGGCGGCCACGTTCGAAAGCTTCCTGCATCCGTTCCTGGTGCTCTTCACCATCCCGCTGGCATTGGTGGGCGTGGTGGCCGGTCTTTTGATCACCAATACTCCCATCACCATCATCGTGCTCATCGGCACCGTGATGCTGGTGGGCATCGTGGTGAACAACGCCATCGTTCTGATCGACACGGTGAACCGTTTGCGCCGCGCCGGTGTGGCCCGCCGTGATGCCGTAGTGCGCGCCGGCCACTTGCGTCTGCGCCCTATTTTAATGACGACACTGACGACCATTCTCGGCCTGTTGCCCATGGCCCTGAGCTGGGGCGAAGGCGCCGAGCTGCGGGCCCCTCTGGCCATCACCGTGGCCAGTGGCCTGGCCCTCAGCACCCTGCTGACTTTGGTGGTCATCCCGGCGGCGTACATGGTTGTGCCATCGCGCATCGATCCTGATTTGGAACAGGAGTGACGGCATGAATCTGCCTGAAATTGCCATCCGCCGACCCGTCACCATCATGATGATTCTGGTGAGCATTGTGGCCCTGGGTCTGGTGGCCCTGACGCGGCTGCCTTT
The DNA here is from genome assembly GCA_029935695.1 of Candidatus Krumholzibacteriia bacterium. GTDB lineage: Bacteria > Krumholzibacteriota > Krumholzibacteriia > LZORAL124-64-63 > LZORAL124-64-63 > LZORAL124-64-63. The sequence goes on from JAOZJV010000382.1 coordinate 3,632, forward strand.
GGCGTTCATGCCCGACATCACCGAACCCGAACTCTTTGTGAATCTGCCCTACAACAATGCTTCGCCCGAGCAGGTGGAGCAGATGATTGTGCGTCCGGTGGAAGATGTTCTCGGAGGCGTGAAAGGCCTGCAAAGCATCTGGTCCCGTTCCGGCAGCGACGGCGGACGGGTGCGCCTCAGTTTCAGCTGGGACTCGGATATGCACCTGGCCCGCGTGGAAGTGTGGGAACGCATTGACCGCATCCGCGGCGACCTGCCCGAAGACATGGGCGACATCATGGTCTCCACCAACTGGGATTCCCGCGACTCCGACTCCCCTATCATGGAAGCCCGCCTCAGCTCGCCCCGGGACCTGAGCGAAAGCTACGATCTGCTGGAACGGAAAATCATCCGTCCTCTGGAGCGCGTGCCCGGCGTGGCCCAGGTGCGCCTCGACGGCGTGAACCCCCGCGAAGTGCGCATCAACTTGCGGGTGGCCGACCTCGAAACCCACGGCATCGATGTTCGTGATGTGGCCCGAGCCCTGCGCAGCAACAATTTCGATCAATCTCTCGGCCAAATTCGCGACGGCGATTCCCGCTGGACCCTGCGCACCCTCGA
>JAOZJV010000910.1 GCA_029935695.1 Candidatus Krumholzibacteriia bacterium
ATTCCCACCTGGGCTCCCTGACTGTGTCCGGCAATGCTCACCGAAGAAAACCGGCTGTCATTCTGCAACCAGGATGACCACCTGGCGGCATCATCGATATAATGATTGAAGCGCAAATCTCTTTCTGACAAGCCCGCTGATGCGCTGCCACCCACACCCCGTTTGTCGGCACGCAGGCTGGCCACTCCCTGCTCGGCCAAACCTTCGGCAAGTTGGCGCAGGCTGTTGTTTTTGCCGGGAAAGCTGGCGATGTTTCCATCTCGATCCACGGGACCTGAGCCGGCAAGAATAAGCACAACTGGCCATGGGCCCGCGCCATCGGGATGAAGCAGAGTTGCACCCAGTTGGCCGTCCGTGACTTCGATGGTGATATCAGTGGAAACGGCAGCTGGTGACTGAGCGGCCAGCAAACACAGGAAGCCGGCGGCCAGGCTGACGAAGCGCATTTTCTCTCCTTGGAATCTATTGTTCGAGGGGCGGATGATCTTCAATGGTTATATCGGGATTCAACCACACCAACCACCCTCGACGCAACCACTTGTCGGGTCTGGCGATCTGGTAGCCCTTCTGAGCCAGCAAATTTCCTGCTGCAGCAAACCAGTCTCGGGGGCCCCAAACGCTGTGGCTGCGGGTATCGCGGGTTGCGGCTTTCCAATCTTCCATGAACTGAAAAATGGGTTGCCCGGGCTGCATGCGGTGGATGAAAGATTTGGGCAGGCGGGTCTGGAAAGCTTCGGGGTCTAGATCGTGTCGCAGGTTGGCGCCCAGAACCAGGGCTTCGAGATGCCAGTGGGTATCGGTTTTTCTGATCATGTTGCCGGTCCATACACGGCCGAAAGGATCGCTGGTGCCATCAAGGAAAAGGCCGCCCGGCAGAACCGAATGCATGATGCTGTTGCAGGCGGGTATGACTTCGGATTCATCGTACTGACGCAGGACGTTGAAGGCTCGGACCAGGCGCACGGATTCGGGATTTCCGTTGGGTTGTTTTTGCAACGGCATGTTGAAGCCGCCGAGACGGAAAGAGGTTATCTCGTTTGTAAAAGGCAGGCCACGGCGTACACGTTCGGGTTCGATTTCTACACCCAGAACCGGGAGGTCAGGATTGACCAGGCGCAAACGGGCGGCACTTTCGAGGGTGGTTGTGGGTTCGGCCCCGTAGCCCAGGTCCACGTAAAGCGCATCCCGGTAGGGGCCATCCCAGCGGGTCAAAAGAGCCGGGTCATAATGCGCCAGAAAATGGTCCACGTTGCGCAGACGATTGGGCGCGGTTTTGCCGA
>JAOZJV010000383.1:0-3247 GCA_029935695.1 Candidatus Krumholzibacteriia bacterium
CAAAAGGGAGATCGCCGTGGGAAAAAGAATCATAATTTTAAATATCTTGCTGGTTGCCTTGTTGGCCTGGTCTCTTGTGGGCTGTGGTGGCAAAGATGAGGCTGCACCGGTGGACAACACCAACCAGACTCAGGCACTGGTGCCCGATTCCGTAATTCAGCATGACGAGCCCGAGGCGGTTGAACCTCTGGCCGAAGCACCTTTGGACATGGCGGAACCTGCAGGCGACCCTCTGGCAGAGCCCCTGGTGGCTGAACCTGAAGCCATTTCCCCTGAAACAGCGGCTCCCGCCCCTGAAGCCAGTGCCCCGCAGGCATCTGTGCCAGCGGCCGGTGACGGTATTTTCAGCCTGCAACTGGGGTCCTACTCCGTTGCTTCTTTTGCAGAGGAAAAGGCGACTGATTTGCGCAAACTGGGGCATCCGGCCACCGTTGAAGAGGCTGAAGTGGGGGGACAACTTTATCACCGGGTGTTCATCCGGGGGCTGGCCGACCGCCAAAGTGCAGAAAAACTTGGAGAAGAACTGCACACCAGCCTGGGATTGAGTTATCTTATCCGGCGCAAATAAATAACCGATTATTCACAATGCTCAATAGCCTGACCCTGGACTCAGTTTCCGGGGTCGGCCTTTCCTGGAGGCAGCATGACCTGCACACGCAAAATTCTCACCACCAGTTTTTTAATCATCATTCTGACGGGAAGTTTTGGACACTTGCTGGCTGCCGAGGCTAACCCGGTTTTTGTGCGTCTGACCACCGAGCCCGGTGAAATGCTGGGTGTGTTCTATCCCGATCTGGCCCCGCATCACGTGGACAGTTTTATTCACCTGAGCCGCAGCGGTTTTTATACGGGCACAAAGTTTCACCGCATCGTGCCCGGTTTTGTGATCCAGGGTGGCGATCCCAACAGCAAGGACATGGATCCGCGCAACGATGGCACCGGTGGCCCCCGGCTTTCCGACGTTCTGAATGACGAAGATGCCCAGTTGGTGAACAAGGTCAATGAAATGCTGGCCGCCAACGGGTATGTGGGCATCGATGGCGAAGCTCTGCTCAAAGCCGAGTTTTCCAAGACGGCCAAACACATGCGCGGTTCCCTCTCCATGGCCCGGGGCCGGGGTGTGGACTCTGCGGGCAGCCAGTTCTTTGTCTGCGTAGCCAACACCTCTCAGCTTGATGGCCAGTACACTATTTTCGGTTATGTTTTCAAGGGCATGGAGGCTGCGGATATTATCGTCGGTGGAGAGAAAAACCCGGCGGCCGGACGGGATGCTCCGGCTGTTCCCGTTGCCATCCTCAAAGCAGAGATTATTGAAGGCGTGGATAATCTGCGTGACGACGAAAAAGCGGCCTGGGAGCAGGTTCCCGCCGAACTCAGGAATGTGAAGTAGAATATTGGATCCTAAAAAGCGGAACATCGACCCGGTGCACGGCGACATCACCGTCACCGGGGTGCGGGTGCACAACCTGAAAAATCTCAGTCTGCGCCTTCCCCGCCGAAAACTGGTTGTTGTCACCGGGCCCAGTGGTTCGGGTAAATCCAGCCTGGCTTTCGACACTCTGTATGCCGAAGGTCAGCGCCGATATATTGAAAGCCTGTCCAGCTACGCCCACCAGTTTCTGGATCAATTGCCCAAGCCGGATGTGGACCGCATCGAAGGCTTGTCGCCAGCTCTGGCCATCGATCAGAAAGGGTTGGGTCGCAGCCCCCGCAGCACTGTGGGCACCGTCACCGAAATCTATAATTTCCTGCGTTTGCTTTATGCCCGTTGCGGTACGGTTTATTGCCCCGAGTGCCAGTTGCCTGCTTCGGGTCGGCCCTTGTCTGAAATTGAAGATGAGATCGCCGCGCTGCCTGAAAAAACACGGTTCTATTTGCTGGCCCCGGTGGTGATTGGCCGCAAGGGCGAGCACAAAAAATTATTAGACGATCTTTTCCAGCAGGGCTATTTGCGGGCCCTGGTCGATGGTGAAATTGTTGAGCTTGAAGATGGCGTCCAGTTGCAGCGCAACAAGGTTCACGATATTGCCGTGGTCATCGATGGCATGATCAGCAGACCGGGTATTCGGGAACGCCTGAAGGCTGGTTTGGACCGGGCGGCTGAGTTGGGTGAGGGCCGCATCATCGTATGGCGCGATGGACAGCAGGAGATGTACAGTCGGCACAGCTCGTGTCCCGGTTGTGGCCGTGGGTTTCCCGTGCCTGAACCTCGTCAATTTTCGTTCAATTCCCCCGCCGGAAGCTGCGATGGATGCAACGGCCTCGGCGCCTTGCGCACAGTGTACCCGGATGCTCTGGTTCCCAATCCGGAATTAGGCATCGCCGCCGGTGCCATCGAGTTTCTCAAGGGCAAGGAAACCAGTTGGCTGTATGTGCAGATAGAAGCTTTGGCTGACGCCATGGACTTCAGTCTCCAGCAGAGCTTTGAGTCCATCAACGAAGAGGCCAAAGAAACCATTTTTCACGGGCCCAATGCCGAAGTCGAAAAGCGGCTGCGGAAGCACAAGCACTTCAATGCTTTTTTACGAGACTGGACCGGGCTGGTGCCCGAGCTGGTGCGTCGTCATCAGGAAACCAAAAGCGAAAAAATCAGGGGCTCTCTGGAACGCATGATGGTGCTTCAGGAGTGCACAGTGTGTCATGGTTATCGGTTGCGGACCGATTCGTTGAATGTGCGCATCGCCGGGAAAAACATCGGTGAAGTCAGCGCCCTCTGTCTGGATGAATTTGCCGCCTGGGTGGATTCTCTGGAGTTCACCGGCAGCAGGGAAATCCTGGTGAGCCAACCGGTGCTGGATCAGATCCGTTCCCGCCTGAGATTTCTGCTGCAGGTGGGAGTGAGTTATCTGAGCCTTTCCCGGGGCACCAACACCCTCAGCGGAGGCGAAGGCCAGCGTGTGCGACTGGCCACCCAGGTGGGTAGTCAGCTGACAGGAGTGCTGTATATTCTGGATGAGCCCAGCGTAGGCCTTCACCACCGGGACATCGGTAAATTGGTTCGCACCCTGAAAGCGTTGCGGGACCGGGGTAATTCGGTGGTGGTGGTGGAGCATGACCGCGATGTGATGCTGTCGGCCGACCACATCATTGATCTGGGGCCCGGAGCCGGAGAGCATGGCGGGTATTTAGTGGGCCAGGGCACCGTGCAGGAAATTCAGAACATGACCGAAACGGCCACTGGTGATTATCTCGCTGGTCGAGTGGGCACCGGCGGGCCCGATCCCCTGACGGGCAAGACCAAGGGCGA
>JAOZJV010000383.1:3257-4229 GCA_029935695.1 Candidatus Krumholzibacteriia bacterium
AGCCCAGCTTGCTGCTCAAAGGGATGCGGGGCCGCAATCTCAAAAATATTGATTTTGAAGTTCCCTTGGGGCAACTCACCGTTGTGACCGGAGTTTCCGGATCTGGAAAAAGCAGCGCCGTGCACGAGACCCTGTACCGGGCCCTGGCCGCGAAACTGCACCGGGCCAGAAAGCGTCCTGCCCCTTTTGACAGCATGACCGGTGATGAGCATCTCAGCTCGGTGGTTCTGGTGGACCAAACTCCCATCGGCCGATCGCCGCGCAGCACCCCGGCGACCTACACCGGATTGTACAGTCACATCCGCAATATTTTTGCTCAAACCAGCCTGGCCCGCATGCGCGGTTACAAGGCCGGGCGCTTCAGTTTCAACACCGCAGGTGGCCGATGTCCCGTGTGTGAAGGCGCGGGTTTGCGCCGGCTGACCATGGACTTTTTGCCCGATGTTGATGTGTTGTGTGAAGAATGCGGCGGAAAGCGTTTTGATCGGGAAACTCTCGAGGTTCATTTCAAGGGATGCGATATTGCGCGCCTGCTGGACATGACCGTGGAAGAGGCCCACCAACTGCTGGAAAAAATTCCCGCCTGCCGGAAGATTCTGGAAATCATGGAGGGAGTGGGCCTTGGCTATCTGCGCCTGGGACAATCCGGTGGAACCCTCAGTGGCGGCGAGGCCCAGCGCATCAAGCTGGTCAAGGAGCTGGTCAAGGGCGGCACCCGGCATACATTGTACATTCTGGACGAACCCACCACGGGCCTGCATTTCTGTGATGTGGACCGGTTGATGAATGTCCTGGGCCGGCTGATTGGTCAGGATAATTCTGTTTTGGTGATTGAGCATCACAGCGAGGTGATCCGCCGGGCCGATCATATCATCGATTTGGGGCCCGAAGGGGGGGCATTGGGTGGAAATCTGGTGGCCCAGGGGACCATGGAGCAGATCATGTCCGTTCCTGATTCCTACACGGGGCTCA
>JAOZJV010000384.1 GCA_029935695.1 Candidatus Krumholzibacteriia bacterium
AAAATTTGGGGTGCTACTGCCTATTGTGATGCATTTTACGCAAAGATTTCCGAAATAAAAACAGAAAGCTTCAACTGGAAGCCACTTTACAAAAAAAGCAATAAGGTTTCTTTGGGTGTTTTTACCCACGACGCTGAATTTGTGTTTTTGACTGCGGAAAACTCCCCCAATTTTCGAATAGCATCAATAAGTTTCGGGAAAACGGATTTTGACAACCAGGCTACTCTTATTAAGGAAAAAGAAAATGAAGTAATTGACGACTTCAGAATAACTGCTGATGGCCTTTATTACACGACATCAAAAAACGGAATCGAAGCAAGGCTTTATTTTTCCGATTACCAGAATGAGAGACAAATTGAATTACCAAAAAAAGCTGGAAATGTGGAACTAAGCTCAAAAGGGAAAAACTACCCGGACATCTGGGTGTCCACACAGGGCTGGACAAGTGCCTTGGAGCGTTACAGGTACAAAAACAACGAGGACCGGTTTATTAAAGAAAACATGGCTCCCGTTGCATCGTTTCCAGAATTTGATGATTTAATTGTTAAAGAAATCCAAGTCAAATCACATGATGGTGCAGAAGTACCCCTATCCATCATTCATAAGAGAAATATTAAAATGGATGGCAACAATCCTACGTTTCTCGTGGGGTATGGCTCTTATGGTTTTTCGATTAATCCCTTTCTGTTGCCAAGTTTTTTAGTTTGGACTGATAATGGCGGTATTCTTTGTATAGCTCATGTCCGTGGCGGGGGAGAAAAGGGAGATTCCTGGTATTATGGCGGCCACAAAACAACAAAACCGAATACGTGGAAAGACATGATCGCCTGCACTGAATACATGATTGAGGAAGGATATACTTCCAATAAAAAAACTGTCGGATTAGGTACCAGTGCTGGAGGGATTTTAATTGGTCGAGCGATGACAGAAAGACCAGATTTATTTGCAGTTGCAATTGCTCAAGTTGGTACGATGAATTCGCTCCGAATGGAAATTGCACCCAATGGCCCCAACAACACTAAAGAATTTGGATCAAGTAAAGATTCTGTTGAATGCATGGCCTTGATAGAAATGGATTCATATTTAAAGATTGAAAAAGATGTGAAATATCCAGCAACTCTCATCACCACAGGAATGAATGATCCCCGAGTGATTGCCTGGGAACCTGGTAAATTTGCCGCAAAACTCCAGGCACAAAATGGTTCTAACAAGCCCATCGTTCTGCATGTGGATTATGATTCTGGTCATGGCCTCGATGAATCCAAGATTAAAGAATTTGAAAGATGGTCTAATGCTTTCTCTTTTGCACTTTGGCAGTTGGGTCATCCAAAATTTCGATACAGCAAACCAATCCAAACATCTGATGGTCCGGGATAAGGACAAAGGGGCTGTCACAGCCCCAATTTCTATAGATGGATAAACCCATCCCCTTCTGGTAAAATGACTCTTGAGAGAGCCCGTCATTTTGCTTTGGGGGAGATGAAAATGGCTGAATTCCGGCCATATCTGGTCACCGGTATTTTGAATAATCTAAAGCAGGGTGATCAATCCCCATCCGCCGAGCTGTTTCCTGTTCTTTACAACGAATTGCGCCATCTGGCCCAATCCCTCATGTCCCAGTATCCTCCCGGCCAAACTCTCCAACCTACTGCCCTGGTGCATGAAGCCTATCTCCACCTTTCCGAAGATATCGAATCGGGATGGACCAGCCGCGGCCATTTTTTTGGGGCCGCCGCCCAGGCCATGCGCCGTATTCTTGTGGACCAGGCCCGCCTCAAGGCCTCCCTTAAACGCGGGGGTGGTCAGCAACGAGTGGAACTCAATGAAGAAATTCTGCCCTTCGATGTGGGCAAGGTGGACATGCTGGTTCTGGACCGGGCTCTTGACGATCTGAAGACTGTTGATGAGCGCAAGGTCAACGTGGTCCTGCTTCGCTTTCTGACCGGTTTCAGCATTCCCGAAACTGCAGAGGCCCTGGAAGTTTCAGAGACCACAGTTGAGCGGGATTGGCGCTTTGCCCGGGCCTTCCTTTATCAACGCATGACCGCGCTGGATGATGTTTTTGGGGAGGGAAGCAGTGGCCTCTGAACTCTGGTCCCAGGCGGAATCCATTTTCCTGGCAGCGGAAAATATCCCTATGGAGAAGCGGCCCCAATTCCTTGACCAGCAGTGTGGGGACAATAAAGACCTGCGATCATTTGTTGAAAATCTGCTGGCCCATGATGACCAGGGGATGGATGATTTTCTCCAGGCTAAATCGGTCCCCGCTTCCGTTGATTCCATGGGTGAAGGAACGCGGATTGGCAGCTTCAAGTTGCTCAAACCTATTGGCCGCGGAGGCATGGGCACTGTCTTTTTGGCCAGGCAGGAAGAGCCTGATCGCCTGGTGGCGGTAAAAATTCTCCACCGCAACCTGACTGATCATTCTCTTCTTAACCGTTTCCGCCAGGAAATCCAGATTCTGGGTCAGCTCAGTCATCCAGGCATCGTGCAAATCTTTGAGGCCGGCACCACCGATGAGGGACAAGCCTACTTCGCCATGGAGTTCGCACCCGGCAAACCCTTGAATGAATTTGTCCTTGAGGAAGAACTGGATTTACGGCAGAAACTGGAATTGACCATCCGGGTTTGCGAAGCTGTTCAGCACGCCCATAACCAGGGAGTTCTGCATCGGGATCTGAAGCCATCAAACATCATGGCCGCAAAAACTGACGACGGAACCATCGACATTTGTATCCTGGATTTTGGGGTGGCCAGAGCCACGGATCTGGGTGGCCAGCTGGAGACTCTGCACACCATTGCCGGTCAGCTTGTGGGCACCCTGGCTTACATGAGCCCCGAGCAGGCAAGGGGCCGCAGTGAGGATCTGGATACTCGCTCGGATGTGTACCAGCTCGGAGTGATTCTGTACGAGTTGCTGTCTGGCAAACTTCCCCTGGATGTGGGGACATCGGGTTTTGTGGAGGCCATGCGCTGCATCTCCGAAGAGGACCCTGTTAATCTGGGAATCATAGCAAAGGACTTCCAGGGCGACATCGATACCATCACCCAGAAAGCCCTGGCAAAGAACCGGGACGAGCGCTACCCAACAGCCAATGAACTGGCCGAAGACATCCATCGGTATATGAGGAATGAACCCATCTCCGCGCGGCCCATGACGGCCCTGCATCGCTGGAAAAAATCAGGACGCCATCATCGCCGCACCTGGTTTGGTCTGGCAGTTGTTGCTGTTCTTTCCGTGCTTGCTTCCTGGGTTTGGCTGGGACAAAACACTTCACCAGCTCAGGGCGCGTTGAAGGTGACGCGGCTCTTGACCCAACAAGAGGGAACCTACATTAGCATCGGTCTGTCCATATCTGACGATGGCAGGCACCTGGCCTACTGTCGCGGCAAGGGGATAAAACTCCTGGATTTAATAAGCGGTGAGACCACGGTTGTTTTGCCAACGGTTGAAAACGAACCGGTTGCCATTCGTCTCGGTTGGTTTCCGTCAGGCGAGGAAATCCTGGTCAACTTTTACGGTGATGACCTCGGCTGGCATGTCTGTCGGGTGAATGTGGCCGATGGATCATCAGAGATTGTTTATTCAGATGCTGAATGCCGCACTCCACTGGTTTCTCCCAATGGTGAATTGATTTTGCTCCCTCTGGCCAACGGCCAGGTTTTCCATGTTCTGGATCTGCGGACCAACGAACTGGCCACTATTCTTCAAGCAGCAGAAGGAGAATTTTTTAATCAACCGGCTTGGGGTCCGGACAGCCGGCATATTGCTTTTGTGAGGCGGGACGGGAAGGATCAATTCCTGGAATACGTTGATTTGGAAGGAAAGGTCACCACTCTGCTGAAAGATGACCGTCTGACATTTATGCTAGAGGTTCAAATGGCCTGGTTGCCGGATAACCGATTGCTCTTCACCAAGTACCGGGAGGCCTCTTTTTCTGACACCGAAATCTGGTCTGTGCCCATCGATCTGGAACAAGGCAGACCAAATGGGGAGCCCACTCTTTTACACCCGGTGGATGGTGGTATCACTGGTGGTTTGGTTTACTGCGCTTCAACCCGGACCCTTATCCTTGGAAAAATTAAAAGTCGCAGGGACATGGTGATTTTTGATCTGGAAAGAGAGGGCCCTTTGGTGCCTGTGGCTTTGCCGGATCGAGGTTGGTCCCGTGGGACGGTGGCCTGGACCCCAGATGGGAAGTCTCTGGTTGTGGCAGAAAAAAACAGA
>JAOZJV010000385.1 GCA_029935695.1 Candidatus Krumholzibacteriia bacterium
TCCGCAAATGGCGGCTGCCCCAGATGGTGATCGATTTCATACCCGAACACCACGGCACGATGGTAATGGAATACTTCTATCACAAGGCGCTCGAAGGTGAAGGCAATGGTACGGTCAAGGTGGACGATTTTCGCTATCCCGGACCCAAACCCCAGTCGCGCGAAACGGCCATCCTGATGTTGGCTGATGCCGTGGAGGCGGCGACACGGTCGCTGGCCAAGCCCACGCCCAGTCGGATCAAGGAGATGACCAAGCAGATCCTGGACAAGCGTATGCTGAGTGGAGAGCTGGATGAGTCGAGTCTGTCGCTGAGCGATATTGCCCGGATTCGGGGAGCCTTTATTCCCCTGCTGACGGGGATTCATCACTCCCGTATCGTTTATCCGGGACAACGAGACCGGGAAAATGAAAAAGTGCCTGAAAAGCGCGGCGAACGGAAGGCCAGACAATGATTTCCCGTCTAGTTGATCGCCGCTTGAAATTCGATGACCAGGATCTTGTGGTGCAACAACTGGGTCTGCTGGGTGATCTTGTCGCCCCTCTGGGCCATCCTCAGTGGGCTTTTGATCTGGTTCTGGTTGAAGACGAAGCCATGACCGAATTGAATGGGCAATACAGGGACAAAGACGGGGTGACGGATGTTCTGTCGTTTTCCTATCTCCTGCAGGAGGGGGCTGGTCCCTGCGACCTGAAAGCAGCCGAGGGTGGTGCTTTTCATGATCTGTGGATCGACCCGTTTTCCCAGGCCGGGCTGGAGGAAAATTTGCAGCAAATAGGGGAAATAATTTTAGCGCCATCTTTTGTGAAGCATCGTTGTCAGCAGCACCGCTGGCCTCTGGTTGAGGAACTGTCGCTGCTGGTGGTTCACGGGTGTTTGCACCTTTTGGGATGGGACCATCAAAACGAGAAAGAGACCCGGGCAATGCGTGAGCTGGAACAAAAATATTTGACCGCTTGTGGTCTGACACACCCTTTGCTCCCTGAGGAAAGGGTGGGCGGATGAACGTCTATCCCGTATCACTGCTGATCATGGCCGGGGCCTTTTGGCTGGGGGCAATGATTGTTGGTGGCCTTATCGCCGCCCATTATCGTGTGTCCGGTTTGCACCGCAACGGTTTGCTGGAACAGGAAAATCTGGGTCTGGCTCTGGAACGCTATCTGGCACATCCACGGCGGTTCCAGGTCACGGCCGGGACCATCTTTTTGATGCTGTCGCTCCTGGGTGGATTTGCCTGGGGAAAAGTGCTTCTGTCGTTGCGATCCGAAGTGATGGATCTGGCGTACTGGGTCATTTTTCTGCTGATCATTCTGGTGGCCTGGTCTCTCGGTGGAGTGGCCTTCCGCATGCTGGCATCGGCCGCTGCGGTGACTTTCGCACGCACGGTGGGTACGCTGCTTTATCCTTTGGCCTGGTTGCTCGGACCCTGGGCGTCATTGCTTCTGGCGGTGATGGATCGGGTGGATGACACCATCTGGTCAGGAGATATGCAGCAGCATCTTTCGGCCGGTGAAATCCGTGAACTGATCAGCAATGAAGGAGACCAGTCCGCCCTCGACGAGGATGAGCGGGACATGATCCAGAGCATCTTTGAATTTCACGACACCGCTGTTAGGGAAATCATGATTCCCCGCATCGACATGGTGACTCTTGACGGCGATGCCGAAGTGGAAAAAATGGTGGATGTGGTCAATGAAAGTGGTCACTCCCGCATTCCCGTCCACAAGGGAAACGTGGACAAGGTGATTGGTATTCTTTACAGCAAGGACCTGCTCAAGCTGGTGCAGGACGGAACATTTGATGCCCAGGGACAAAAGCTGGAAGACTTGATCAGGCCCGCCTATTTCATTCCTGAAAGCAAAAAAATTGATGAGGTGCTGGATGAATTCCGTGCCCAGCGTATCCACATGGCTGTGGTGATTGATGAATACGGTGGCACCGCAGGATTGGTCACTCTCGAAGATGTGATCGAAGAAATTGTCGGCGAAATTGAGGATGAGTTCGACGAAGAAGAGGAATTGGTCACCTGGGTCAGTGATACAAGTGTCCGTCTTGATCCAAAACTCTCTCTGGATGATCTGCAGGAGTTGGTGGGGGTCGACCTGAACCAGGCCGAAGGAGCGGAGACCAGTGAAACTCTCGGGGGTCTGATTTATGAAGCCGCCGGCAAAGTTCCCAGCAGGGGCGATACAGTGAAAGTCGCCAATTATGTGGTGACGGTGGAAGGGGTGTCGGGCCAGCGCATCACCCGGGTTCTTTTTGTGGGACCGGAACCTCTGCCCATGTACCCCCGGGAAAAGGAGTCGTGAGCAGGTCATGCTGAGTTTTCTGCGCCGCCATTTTCTGACCGGGTTGTTGGCCATCACTCCGTTGGCCATCACGTCCTGGATTCTGTGGCGCATGTATTATCTGGTCAGCGAGTGGGTGCAGCCCTGGGTGCAGAAGGTGCCTGGCCTGGGAGAGACCTATCCTGAATTTGTTTTGACCATGATGGGGTTCACAGTGTTCGCCCTGGCGATCATCATTGTGGGTATGTTTACGCGCAACCTTATTGGCATGGCATTTTTCGGTCTGGTGGAGCGATTCTTTGCGCGCATTCCCGTGGTCAAAAGTTTGTTCTCGGCAATCAAGCAATTGTCCGAGGTTTTTCTTCAGGACCGGCGCACCGCTTTTCAGAAGGTCGTATTGTTTCAGTACCCGCGGCAGGGGTTGTTCAGCATCGGGTTTGTGACACGGGATGAAACGGATGAACTGTTGGTGAATGTTTTTCTGCCCACGACGCCCAACCCCACCAGCGGCTATCTTTTGCTGGTGCCCCGCGAGGATGTCCGTGTGCTGGATATTCCAGTGGAAGAGGCCATCAAATTGATTGTGTCCGGTGGAGCCATCATGACCCGGCAACAGGCCCAGTCCATGGGTGTGAAGGCCTTGGACCTTCGCGAAAAAGCGACGGCATATGAACCTGGAGAGGATGCTGAAAGTGACTGAAAATTTTCACGACAAACCTGATCAGGTACTGGACGAAGGTCATGAAACCGGTGATGAAAGAATGTTGGATCCGTCCAACCTCGAGGCTGAACATCATGCCATTGAGAAGAGATTTGAAACCCTTCTCGACAGTGGCGATGAAGAAGAAATCAGCCGGCTGGCTTTGGAACTCTCTCCTGGCGATTTATCCGAAATTCTACGACCTCTGAGTGTCGAAGACACCGCGCGGATTTTGCGTCTGCTGCCTCCCGATCCTCTGGCCGAAGTTCTCAGTGAAATTGACAATCGCAGCCTGGGTACTCTGTTCCAGTTGCTGGACAATGATTTTATTGCCGACATCATTGAAGAAATGCCGTCCGATGAAGCCACCGATGTCATTGGTGAACTGGATGATCGGCAGGCACGGGAAATTCTGGCTGCCATGGAGCAGGAGGAGCGGGCGGAAGTTACCGAGCTGCTCCAGTACGATCCGGAAACCGCCGGTGGCCTCATGGGAAAAGAATACCTGGCCGTCGCCGGTCAAATTTCCTGCGGGGAAGCCGTGGACCAGTTGCGGATCATGGACGAAGATGATCTTGAAGAAATGCACTTTGTTTTTGTGGTGGATGATCAGGGGCGCCTGGCTGGCCAGCTTTCGCTGATGCATCTTTTACTGGCGTCTCCCACTGCCCTGGTGAAAACCGTCATGGAGACCGATCCCCTTTATGTGACGGTGGACCTGGACCAGGAAGAGGTGGCCAGTTTCTTCCGGATTCATGATTTGATCAACCTGCCGGTGGTGAATCACCACATGAAGCTGGCCGGCCTTATCACCGCCGATGATGTGCTGGATGTTATGGAAGAAGAGGCCACGGAAGATATTTCGCGCCTTGCCGGTGTGAGTGTGCAGGAATTTGGTGAGCAGTCATCCTTCCGGGTGGCCCGCTCCCGTTTGCCCTGGCTGGTGGGCGCGCTGCTGGGACAGATTGGTGCCGTGGCGGTTCTGGGTCATTTCGAGCACAGCCTGGAGTCCAAGGTGGCTTTGGCTTTTTATATCCCCATGATCATGGCCATGGCCGGCAATATTGGTATTCAAACCTCCAGTGTGGTGGTCCGGGGTTTGGCCACCGGTGAAGTTGATTTCTTTCACCTTGGGCGGCACCTGTTGCGCGAGTTGGGCACAGCTCTGCTGACGGGAGTGTTCATTGCCATCCTGAGTTTTGCCGTGGCATATTTTATCAGTCATGAC
>JAOZJV010000911.1 GCA_029935695.1 Candidatus Krumholzibacteriia bacterium
GACTCGAGTTACCGCAGCACTTTCCGCACGCTCAGCGATATCCCTTTGGGGAAAATTGATGAGAATGGCGTCACCCCTTTCCGCAGCGACTACAACAAACGGCGTGAAGACAACAACATCAAACTGAACGCCGTTTTCGATGACCGGGTCTCTCTGGTTTATTACTATCCCGCCATGAAACCTGACATCATCGACAGCCTGGTGGAAAAAGGTTACAAAGGCATCGTCATTGCCGGCACCGGCCTCGGCCATGTGAACAAACCACTTTATCCGGCACTGGACCGGGCGCGCAAAGCCGGTGTTCATATTTACATGACTGTGCAAACCATGTGGGGTTATGTGCAGATGTACGTGTACGAAACCGGGCGGGAAATCATGGGTCTGGGGGTGATCCCGGCGGCCAACATGTTACCGGAAGTGGCCTACGTGAAGTTGGGCTGGGCTCTGGGTCAGAGCCATGATTTTGATGAAGTGAAACGCATCATGCTGACGCCGGTGGTCAGCGAGACCACCGAACGCGAACCGCACAACGGTTACCTGCTGTTCCAGGGTGGAATTCCCGAGGTGGATGAGTTTATCTCTTCGCACTGGAAGTAAACAGTCCGCATCAAAACAACCGGGATGTTCTCCATTAAGGAAGAACATCCCGGTTGTTTTTATCAGCAGTCTCTCAGGAAGCTTCCCAGGTGGCATAAAATCCGGTGCCATTAATCTCAAACAGGAATTCTTCGGAGTTTTCCCATTCCTTACCGGCAATGCAATCGCCGATCACCCGGCACTCAGGTAATCCCAATTCAAAGGATTGCCCATCGGGCATCAGTTCGGTCAGCAGGCTGCCGGCCAGGGTATTGGCCACCTCACTGAGCACATCCATGACTTCAAACTCGTCGTCTTCCATGTTGAAATCACGCATCATCATGGCGCCCGCCAATTCCAGAGCCAGTGATTGCGGAACCACCACTCCCACCAGAGCCTGGGATGGCTTATAAATGGGCAGCCGGGTGTAGAACACCGGCTCGTCGGCGGTGGGTGCGTTTTCAGTCTGACCTTCAATTGCTTCCATGAATGCCATGGCTTCAAATACTTCGCTGACGGCTACTTTCATGGCCTCAGACACGCTGGTCGTTGACAGTTGCATCGCTACCATCCTTCCGGTATTGTGAGCACGGCCTCAAGGCCTTCGGCAATTTTCATGGGATTGACGGGTTTGCGCAGAACAACCTTGGCGCCCAGATCTAACAGTTCCTGCTTGCGGGCTTCGTTGCCGCTGCTGGA
>JAOZJV010000015.1:0-14118 GCA_029935695.1 Candidatus Krumholzibacteriia bacterium
AGATGCCGCCAACAAAATCGGCACCTATCCATTGGCTGTGATGGCCAACCGTCACGGTGTGCCCTTCTATGTGGCTGCCCCCGGTTCTACTTTTGATGCGGCCACGGAAACCGGCGAAGACATCGCCATTGAACTGCGGGATCCAGTGGAAGTGCATGAATATCATGGGGGGCGGGCCACTCCTGATGGAGTTGGTGCCTGGAATCCGGCCTTCGATGTGACACCCAACGATTTGATCGATGCCATCATCACTGAAAAAGGAGTGGTGAGGCCGCCATTCCGTGAGAATCTGGCCAAAGTATGGGGTGGTAAATAGCCACCCACCTTTCTTGACATTCCCAGTGCCCATGACTAAGTTACCTGCCCTGCGACAGCCGGATACCCGATTTTTTCGGTGGTGTACACCCTCTAAGGTCCTGGCAAGACTTGGGTTTACGTGTTGCAGTAAAACAGTTTACATTAATCTGCCGAAGACGGGTGGCACCGAGGTGCTGACGTGTGTTCGGTGGGTGTTTTTGTGGTGAGCCGGTTAAGCCGGCTGTTTGAGGAGAAAATTCCGTGAAGACCTACAGCATGAAATTGGACGAAATCAACAAGGACTGGCTGGTTGTTGATGCCGAAGACATCCCGCTGGGCCGGTTGTCCACCCAGGTGGCTATCTTCCTTCGGGGCAAGCACAAGCCTGAGTTTACGGCGCATTTGGATATGGGTGACAATGTCATCATCCTCAATGCAAGCAAAGTGAAACTGACCGGACAGAAGCGGGAGAAGAAAGTCTACCTGCGTCACACCGGATACATGGGGGGACAGAAAGTCACCACCATGGCCAAGCTCATGGACACGCGACCCGAAGAGGTCGTCATGCGCGCCGTCAAGGGCATGTTGCCCAAGACCAAACTGGGTGCTGCTCAGTTGAAGAATCTGCGCGTTTACGCTGGCACCGACCACGGTCATGGTGCACAGCAGCCTAAAAAAATCGAAATCAAACTGTAGGTTTTCCTCAATTGCGAGGGATCCCATTCATGCCCAATACGGGCGCTGAGCCAATCATACAGATTGATCAGCAATAAGTACTTAACGGAGGTACTCAGTTGGAAGAACGGTATTACGCCACAGGTCGTCGCAAGACCGCCGTGGCCCGGGTCTGGATCACCCAAGGCTCCGGTCAAATCAAAATCAACAACCGTTCGGTTGAAGACTATTTCGGGGAAGCTGTTCTGCAGCAGGCCCTCATGCCCCTGACCCGTCTGGGCGTCGAAAGTGAATTCGATGTCTGGTGCACGGTCAAGGGTGGTGGCATCACCGGCCAGGCCGGTGCCCTGCGTCACGGACTTTCCCGTGCGCTGGTTGTTGCCAACGAAGAAAACCGCAAGCCTCTGCGCAAGCATGGCTTCCTGACTCGCGACAGCCGCATGGTCGAACGTAAAAAATACGGTCAGCCTGGCGCTCGCAAGCGGTTCCAGTTCTCCAAGCGTTAAACCGAATTCGTTTCAGTTTAACCTTTGGGATAAAGCGATTCGCCCTGCTTTATGAGCAGGGCGGGTCAACAAAAAACACACCCTGCCGGAGAGCGGGACTAGGTGGCACAACAAGGTCGACATTTTTGACGTGTTTGTCCCGGTTCTATGATGGTGGGGGAGGCTCAACCTTTAAGTGGAGGCAATCATGGCCAACGTCGGACTGAAAGACCTGCTCGAAGCAGGCGTCCATTTCGGGCACCAGACCCGCAAGTGGAACCCCAAGATGAAACCGTATATTTTCATCGCCCGTGGTGGAATTTACATCATCGATCTGCAACGCACCCTGCGCCAGCTGAACCGCGCCCGTGCATTCCTGAAGGCCATTTCGGCCAAGGGCGGCACAGTGCTTTTCGTGGGAACCAAGAAGCAGGCCAAGGTCGCGATCAAAGACTATGCAGAACGCGTGAACTGCCCTTACGTCATTGAGCGCTGGCTCGGTGGCATGCTGACCAACCACCAGACCATCTACAAGAGTGTCCAGAAACTCGAAGAGATTGAGGCCATGAGAAAAGATGGCCGCATCGAGAACTTCTCCAAGAAAGAGCAGCTGGAATTCAGCCGTAAATTCGAGAAGCTGAACACGAACCTTGGTGGTATCCGCAACATGAAGAGCCTGCCCAGCGCAGTCTTCGTTGTCGATACAGCTGAAGAAGAAACTGCTGTGAAGGAAGCCCGCAAGTTGGGTATCCCTGTCATCGGCATCGTTGATACCAACTGTGATCCCACACTGGTGGATTATCCCATTCCCGGAAACGATGATGCCATCCGCGCCATCACCCTGTTCACCCGGGCCATGGCCGAATCCATTGAAGAGGGTCGCAACACCCGCAGCGAAGGCGCCGACAAACCGGTGGACATGGCTAAAGCTCCCAAGGCTGAAGCTGCTGCTGCCAGTGCCACTCTCGACGGAGAAGCTTCCAAGGTCGAAGCTGCTGTCGAAGAGAAAACAGCTGAATAGTTTGATTTGATCAATTACTGAGGGCCCGGTCCCCATCCGGGATTGGGCTCTTTTTCAAGATGAATGAACCGGCAAAACCCGGTTCGCACTTTCTGTCGCAAAAGCGGCAGAACCGGAGGAATCATGGATATCACTGCCAAAATGGTCAAAGAGCTGCGCGATGTTACCGGCGCCGGCATGATGGATTGCAAAAAAGCGCTCAAAGAGTGCGAAGGCGACATGGACAAGGCTGGCGATTACCTGCGCAAAAAAGGTATCGCTTCCGCTGCCAAAAAAGAGGGCCGGGCTACCAGCCAGGGTCTTGTGGGCAGTTACATTCACGCCGGTGGCAAGGTTGGCGTTCTGCTTGAGGTTGCCTGTGAGACCGACTTTGTGGCTCGCACCGACCAGTTCCAGGAATTTGTTCACAACGTCTCCATGCACATCGCCGCTGCCAGTCCGCTGGCTGTGACCCGGGAAGAAGTCGATTCGTCTCTCATCGAAAAAGAAAAAGAGATCTACCGGGATCAGATGAAAGAGCAGAACAAGCCTGCCGACATCATCGATAGAATTGTTGAAGGCAAGGTCGACAAGTATTACAGTGAGGTTGTGCTTCTGGAGCAGAAGTATGTCAAAGACCCCGACATTACTATCGGCGACTTGCTGAAGTCTCTCATTGGTGAGCTGGGCGAGAATATGGCAATCAAGCAGTTCTCCCGCTTCCAGATCGGCGACTAGGCCGCAGATATTAAAGCCCGGGCTCACCTGCCCGGGCTTTTTTTTTAGCACACTCAGGACAGGGCTCGCTCCCTTTTTACGAAAGGCCCAACGGCAGTGAAATTCACAAGAATTCTCTTGAAACTCAGTGGTGAAGCTCTCATGGAAGAGTCAGAGCAGTTCAGCCACGCCAAACTCACGGAACTGGCCCAGGTCATCGGCAAGGTGGTGGAAGAAGGCGTTCAGGTGGGTATTGTCATCGGTGCCGGAAATATCTTCCGCGCCCGCAGTGCCAATCTGGAAATTGTGGACCGGGTGACCGCCGACAACGTGGGCATGCTGGCCACCATCATGAATGCTTCCATCATGCGGGACTATCTGCGTGGCGAGGGCATGAAGGCAAAAATCCTCAGTCCCCGTGAAGTGCGGCCCCTGACGGCGGCTTTTGCCCGGGACACGGCCCTGAACCTCATGCAGGCCGGTTGCGTGCTGCTTTTTGCCGGTGGAACAGGCAACCCTTATTTCACCACCGACTCCGCCGCTTCCCTGCGTGCTTTGGAAATCAGTGCCGATGTGCTGCTGAAAGGCACCCAGGTTGACGGGGTTTATGACAAAGATCCTCATAAATACAGTGACGCGAAGCGGTATGAGCAGTTAACCTATGATGAAGTCATGGACCAGCGCCTCGGTGTGATGGACATGACTGCGGTGACGCTTTGCGCCGAGCAGGGTATGCCCATGTTTGTTTTCGACATTTCCGACCCAGCCAACCTGTTGCAGGCCGTCAAGGGCGAGCAAAAAGGAACCTGGATCAAAAAGGAGTTTTAGGATGAGTTCAGATATCACTGAGAATGCTGAAATGTCCATGGACGAGGCTGTGGATGCCGTCAAAGTCAGGCTGCAGAAAATTCGCACAGGTAAGGCCACTCCGGCCATTCTCGATGGCATCACCGTGGAATATTATGGTGCTCCAACACCCTTGAAGCAGTTGGCCACCATCACCGTTCCCGAAGCCCGGCAGCTGCTGGTCAAGCCTTTTGACCGGGCTGTCATCGGCGATATTGAACGAGCCATCCACGCCAGCAATCTGGGCATGAATCCTTCCAATGATGGCATGATGATTCGTCTGTCGGTTCCCGAATTGACGGGTGAGCGCCGCACCGAGCTGGGCAAACAGGCCCGGGATTTTGGCGAAGAAGGGAAGATTGCCGTGCGCCGGGTCCGGCAGGAAGCCAATGACGGATTGAAAAAAGAAGAAAAAGACGGTGATATCACCGAGGATGAGTTGCACAAGGATCGCGATGCCGTGCAGAAACTGACCGACAAATACTGCACTCTGATCGAGGATATCGCTGTGGCGAAGCAAAAGGAAATCACCGAGCTTTAGGAAAGCGAATATGCATGGCTGTATCATTGGATCCTGAAAAACTGGGAGCTCTGTCGGATGGCGAGCTCCTTGCTGCGCTCAGAGGACATGACAATCTTCCCCGGCACGTGGCCATCATCATGGATGGCAACGGCCGCTGGGCCAAACGCCGTTTTCTGCCCCGCCTTGCCGGCCACCGGGCTGGCCGTCATTCGGTGCGGCGCTGTGTGCAGGCCTGCGGCAAACTGGGAGTGGAAGTTCTCACGCTCTACACTTTCAGCCAGGAAAATTTCAACCGTCCCGAAGCCGAAGTGAAAGCCCTGTGGCATTTCCTGCAGGAGACCCTGGTGGCTGAACGGGATGATCTGATGAAGCAGAATGTTGTTCTGCGCGCCACCGGAGCCCTGGATCAACTGCCCCAAAAAGCCCAGGATGTCATTGCCCAGGCAGTGGAAAGTCTTTCCGGTAATACTGGTTTGATTTTGAACCTGGCCCTGGCTTACGGAGGCCGCCAGGAGATTGTTCATGCTGCCAGGGACCTGGCCCAACGACTGAACAGTGGCCAGTTGAATGAAGCAGATATTACAGAAGATGAATTTGCCAAAGGTTTGTACTCGCCCGAACTTCCTGATCCTGATTTCATGATCCGCACCAGCGGGGAAGGCCGCCTGAGTAACTTTCTGCTCTGGCAGCTGGCCTATGCCGAAATCCTGATCACTCCCGTACTGTGGCCCGATTTTTCCGAACGCGACCTGTTGCTCTCGGTGGCCGACTACGTGAACCGTGACCGGCGATTTGGGAAGTTGAAAGCATCGGGAACACTCCAGGCTGAACCTGCGAACGAAAGTCTGCTGGATCCTGCCCGCTGGAAGCGGATGCTAAGGGTGCGTCCGTGACCCCCGCAGACAATGAAGGGCGCCTTCCTGCCTGGCGCCGATTCCTGAAAGCGGGAGTGCTGCCCCGGGTGGCCGTCATTTTACTCGGCGTTCCCTGCCTTTATCTGATCACCGACCGGGGAGGGATATTCTTTCTTCTGCTGGTTGATTTGATCATTCTGCTCGGGTTGCGCGAATTCTACGTTTTGATGAAAGCCAAAGGGTACGAACCTTTCGAAGCTCTGGGTTATTTTTGCTCTCTGGCCATCAGTGGTTATGCCTGGCATCACGGAGTGGTGGTGCCCCTCATTCTGACAGCCAGTCTGCTGGCCATCATGATCCGGGAAGTCTTCCGCAAGGAAATGTCCCAAAGTCTGGGGCACATGGCAGTGACCGTGTTTGGCATCATGTACGTGGGCTGGCTGGGCAGTCATCTTATTCTGTTGCGGCAACTGCCGGAAACTCAGGCTGTTGAACAGAATATCGGAGCCAGGCTGGTGTTCCTGGTGGCCCTGCTGACCTGGGCCACAGACACCGCGGCCTATCTGTTCGGCGTCTCGTTCGGCCGGCACAAACTGATTCCCCGCATCAGTCCCAACAAAACCATCGAAGGCGCCGTTGGCGGGATGATCGGTGCTGGACTGGTGGGATATCTGCTGACCAAGAGCGTGGTGCCTTTCATGACACCCTTTGCCGGCACCATGCTGGGGCTCTTTGTGGGTGTCATGGCCCAGCTGGGCGATCTGGTTGAGTCATTGATCAAAAGGGACGCAGGCATCAAGGACACCGCCGAATTGATCCCCGGCCACGGTGGCGTCCTGGATCGTTTCGATTCCATGCTGTTCACCGCGCCGGTGGTTTATTATTACTTCCGGTTCTTCATCATCTGACCGAGGGGTGGCAGTGGAAAACATCCAATCCAATTCCCTTTATCCCTGTGGACGACCGCTGCTCTCTTATCCCGAACCAATGAAACTGGTTATTCTGGGAGTCACCGGTTCCATTGGGCGGCAAACGCTGGATATTGTCCGGTCCAATCCCCACAAATTGCAGGTGGTGGCTGTTTCCTGCCATGGCAATGTGGAGGTGCTTCAACAGGAGTTGGCGCTGCTGGCTGAAGCCTGTCCCGATGCTCCTTTGCCTCTGGTGGCGGTGACTGACCCTCTTGCTCGTGCCGGTGCGGCGGGCCAATTTTCCAACCGACTTCTGGGTGAGGGGCCCTCAGCCCTGATTGAAGCCGTGGAGGCTCCCGAATCGGTTCATGTGGTGGTCAACGCCCTGGTCGGGGCTGTGGGGCTGGCGCCTACTTTGGCGGCCGCCCGCCGGGGTGTTCGCATCGCTCTGGCCAACAAAGAATCTCTGGTTGTGGGTGGAGAACTGGTCAAAGCCGCCGTTTTTGCTCATGGGGCGGAAGTGCTGCCGGTAGACTCGGAACATTCAGCCATGGCCCAGTGTTTATCCGGTCGCACGGAACATGAAATCCACAAGCTCCTGCTCACGGCTTCAGGTGGGCCTTTTCGCCAAATAAGCAGCGACGCTTTGCAGAAGGTGAGCCTGGAAGAGGTCCTGAACCATCCCACCTGGAACATGGGGCCCAAAATCACGGTTGACTCGGCCACTCTGATGAACAAAGGCCTGGAAATTATCGAGGCCCATCATCTTTTTGCCGTGCCGTACGAACGCATCGAAGTGCTGGTCCACCCCGGGTCATTTGTGCACTCTTTTGTAGAGTTTGTGGATGGTGCGGTGCTGGCTCAACTGGGCACTCCGGACATGAAGCTGCCCATCCAGTATGCCATCAGCGGGGAAAAGCATTGGCCCCTGCCCGGAAGCAGGTTAGATTTGCTCAAAATTGGGCAATTGCACTTTGAAGAACCTGATCTGGTGCGGTTTCCCTGCCTTGCTCTGGCAATTCAGGCAGGTCGCGATGGTGGTTCGGCCACCATCACCCTGAACGGAGCCAACGAAGTGGCCGTAGCAGCCCTTCTGGATAGAAAAATCAGGTATGCGGACATCCCGCGTATCATCGAGGAAGTCCTGGAATCTGAAAGCATCCACCCTGTGGGCTGCCTTCAGGATGCCCTGGCTTTTGACACCCAAGCCCGTCGCGCAGCCGGTGCCCTTGTGGCCCGGTTGTCCCAGGCGGAACGAGAGGTTTGAATTGATAAATATTTGGGTCATGGGCATATTCGCTTTCATGCTCACTTTGGTTCTGGTGGTCGTGGTGCACGAGCTGGGACATTTCCTGTTTTGCAAACTCTTCGGGGTTTATGTCAAAACATTTTCCATTGGCATCGGTCCCAAAATTCTGCGCAAACGCTGGGGTGAGACCGAGTACGTGATTTCGGCCATTCCTTTTGGCGGATACGTCAAGATGGCCGGCGAGGGCATGATGGAAGAGATCCAGGACACGGGGACCTGGGAAGAACGCAAGTACCCTCTGGGCACCGAGGCAGGCAACAAAGAAGCTGCGGGCCTGGATGATGATATTCCACCCGAACGCCACTTTTTCAACAAACCTGCCTGGCAGCGTGGCCTGGTGTTCGTGGCGGGACCCCTGTTCAATCTGGTGTTGGCTTTCCTGCTTTACACCACCCTGGTTTTTGTGGGCGGGCTCCGGGATATTCCCTTCACCACCGTCGGGGTTGTGCATGAAAGCACTCCTGCGGCGGTCAGCGGTTTGCAGGTGGGAGACCGTCTGCTCACTGTCGATGGCGAGGAAGTTTCCACCTGGGGGCAGGTGCTCAGTGCTCTGGCTCCCTTGTCTGTTGATGATGTTGAAGATGGCACCACCATGGTTGTGAGTTTTGACCGTGATGGCCTGACCCAGTCTTTGGAATTGAATCCGTGCGTTGTGGAAACTGATGGCTATTGGACCAATGGTCTGGAAGTCTGGAACACTACCGTGGGTCTGGTTCAAAAGGGAGGCAAGGCAGCCGAGCTGGGCTTGCTGTCTGGCGATCTTATCAAGACCGTGGATGGGCAGAAAGTCACCTCTTTCGGGTCCATCGCCCGCATAGTGAACGATGCCCCGGGTCGTGAAATTGAGTTGACCTGGGTGCGCGAGGGGCAAGACATGAGCGGGCGCGTAGTGCCTCAGCTCCAGGAAATTGAACCGGGCCACTCCGTGGGACGCATTTCCATTGAACGGTATTTTGAATCGGAAAAAGTCAGCTTCTGGAGAGCCTGCCTGTTGGGCGTGTCCCAGACCAGCGACACCATTGTCAGAACTGTGGCCGTGCTGCGCGATGGTATCATGGGCAAGCTGGGTCTGGATGCCGTGGGCGGACCGGTGCGCATTGGACAGGCAGCCGGCGAGATGCTGCGCTGGAGCTTTTCGCATCTGATGTACTTTGTGGCGTTCTTTTCAGTGAATCTGTTTCTGCTGAACCTCATGCCCATCCCCGTGCTCGATGGGGGGCATGTTTTGTTCCTGATCTTTGAAGTGTTGAACGGCGGTAAACCTGTGCCGGAAAGGCTGCAGGCCATTGCCACCCAGATTGGGCTGATCATCCTGCTGCTGTTTATGACCTTCGTGATCGTATTGGATGTGTGGAAAGTCAGCGGCCATTGATGGCTGCCCCTGAGGCTACGGCTTTTCAGAGGGTGCCGGTTCGGGTTCAGCCACGGGTTTTTTGACGGGGTCGTGCAAGGGCTCGGCCAGCCGGCGGGGATAAGGAGAATGGACCAGCGAGTCCCTTTCGGCCAGGATGATGCGTTTCAGTAATTCGTGGACGGCCTCGCAACGTCGGGGCTCCACCGGGGCCAGGGCGGCGGTTTCAGCTTCGACGCTGTCGCCCCAGGCCAGTGAAAGGCTGTCCAGAACGGTGTTGCCCAGATCACGGTCGCTGAAGGCCACGGCTTTGGCCCGTTCCAGAACCACAAGGCGTTCAATGTATGTGTGTTCTCCGGGAGTCAGATCTGCCAGTGTCAGTTCCTCGACAGGCTGATCACAGGCACCCAGAAAAAGGACAGGAATCAACAACGTCAATTTCAGGCTGGTTGATTGAGTTTTTTTCAAAGGCATGATTGGACTCCGCCAGGGTTGAAGCTGATTTTCAGGAATAAACAACGAAGTGGCGCTCTTGTCATGGGTTATTCTCCAGAAGGGTCGCGCTGAGGGTGCTGGATTTGAAGAAAAACAGGCAATGGGTGACCTCCGAAGCGGTGGCAGGGTTGCAGGCTCTGATCATCTTTTTGTTGTTGCTGATTGCTTCCCGGACCCTGGCCGACGAAGAACTGAACTTCGGTTTGGAAACTCATCGTCTGGAACGCATCGAACTGACGGGCAATGATTCCTTCACCGATGATGATCTCAAAGATGTGCTCCGCATTCAGGAACGCACCTGGACCCGCCCCCTGAGTGTTCCGCGCTACAGCCCTCATTTGATGGACACCCAGGTGGGTCTCATTAGAAACTACTATCGGAACCGTGGGTTCCATCATGCTTTTGTCCGCCTGGACAGCATCACCACCATTGAGGAAAAAGGTGATGTTCTGCACATCTCCATTGTTGAAGGTCCTCTGACTGTTATTCGTGCGGTGCAGTTCACTGATACAGGTATTTTTTCCGAGCAGCAGTTGCGCGATCAGATGGTTTTGCTGGAGGGCCAGCCGGCGCCTTTGAGCCTGAATCGTTTTGGTGGAGATATTTACGCACTGCGTGCGCTGTTCAGGGATGAAACCTATCTCGATACCCGGGTCAATGTGGCCATGGCCATTTTTGACAACACCGACAGCACGGGTTTTGTTGCTGATGTCACTTATAACATCAATCCGGGCAAACCCTATTTCGTCAATTCCATCACCCTGTCCGGAAACCAGGAAACCAAAGATCGCCTTCTGACCCGGGAACTGGCCATTCGTCCTGGCGATCCTCTGCGTTGGAACAAGGTGGAAGATTCCCGTCGTCAATTGCTGATCACTTCATTGTTTCGGGATGTAGACATTGTGCCGACCTCCATCGACACAGCCGGGGGACTGGCTGATCTTGAGGTGCGGGTGATCGAGCGAAAGCCAGCCTATTATGAGTTGGGTGTGGGCGTTGGCAGTCTGGAGCGCATTCGTTTGCTGGCGGCGTGGGGACACAATAATTTGTGGGGCACCGGCCGGCGGGTTCAGGTTCGAGGCCGCGGGTCCTGGAATCTGGAGGATGTGGTGGGTAATTCCATCTCCTTCGATCAGGGGCAAATCAACTACCGGGCCGATATTGAGTACGTGAACCCTCGTCTGCGCGGCAGCCGGTACAGTCTGGATGCCGAGCTTTATCTCAAGCGGGAAACCCGTGGTGAATCGGCCTTGAACCAGTCCGTCCACGGTTTCAACCTGGGCACCACCTGGAAAGCCAGCCGGCGGGTGACTAACAGTGCTTATGCAGGAATCAAGATCACCAACCCCAGTGTGCACCCTTACGCGCCCGACAGCCTGAAGGTTCGGTTTGATGAAGTGGGGGTGGTTCTGACCCAGACGCGATTTTTGAATTGGTCCACGTACATTGACCACCGGGATGACCTTTTTCGGCCCACCCGCGGGATGTACACCATCGGCACCATCAAGCTGGCTGGCGGAATCATGGGCGGCGATTACAGCTTTATTAAAGCATCGTCTTCGTGGCAGAATTACCACGAGGCGCCCCTGGGCGGAATTCTGGCCCTGCGTTTCATGTTGGGCGCAGCTGCGCCATATGGAAAAAGCACGGGGTTGGGTTCCGATGGTGTACCCTACGATGATCGCTTCTTTGCCGGTGGTGCCTCTTCAGTTCGTGGTTATGGCCACAATACCCTGGGCCCCCAGGTGACCGATCAGGATGAACTGGATGAGTTGAATTACGGTTCGGATGTTTTGCTCCCGGATAACCCGGCCCGTGGTGGCAACTATCTCATGCTGACTAACATTGAGTGGCGTTTCCCCCTGCCCTGGCTCAGCAAGTGGAACTTTGCCAGTGTTCTGTTTTTTGAAGGTGGTAACGTTTGGGAATCTCTGAGTGATATCCAGATCCAGGGTTTCCGTTTCAGCAGCGCTCCAGGGGACCCGGCTGATCCGGGTTCCACCAAGGTTTGGGATTACCGGTACAGTTACGGTACGGGTATTCGTCTGGACACTCCTTTTGGCCCGGTGCGGGCCGATGTGGGATTTCCCCTCAAGCGAGTGCGCTACCTGAGTGCTGAGAAGGATTACAGCGACCCGAAAGTCATGTGGCATTTTTCCCTGGGGTACCCGTTCTGATGCGTTGGATCAAACCGGCAAAACTTCCGCTACTGGTGGCCTGGACGGTCATCATTGGGCTGTTGATTTGGGTTGGTCTGAACCCCCAATTTGTGGCGCCGCATTTTTCCGGTCTGGTGGGCAAGCACCTGCTGGGTATGGAAGACGGCAACCTTCGGGTGCGGGATTTCAACGTGCGTTTGTTTGAAGGAGTTGATCTTTACGGAGTATCGCTGAGTCTGCCCAGCAAATCAGGTGGCATGACCCTGGTCTCAGCCGACACCGTGCGCGTAGATTTTTTCATGGGCGAAGTTCTCGGCGTGGTGCCCAAGCTGCGCCGGGTGGAAGTGCGCAACCCGAATGTCTATTCCCGTGCCGGAGCCGACTCGGTTCCTGATGAAGATCCCGCCGATTTTCCCCGTCTGGCCATCGAGCATCTGGAAATCAGCCATGCCTTTCTGGAACTCAGTCAATCTGACGGGAAACTCTCTGAGCGCATCAGCCTGCTTGATTTCCGTGGAGGAATCAGATCTGACGAGGAAGTTGAATTGAATTTGAGAGGGTGCGATGTGGTTTGGGATACGCACCACAGCACTTTGAATGACCTGCGAGGGCGCATAGTCATCGACCGCCAGAAGGTGTTGGCGGATCCGGTTTTCGGGACTTTCAATGGCAAAACGGTGCGGGTTTCGGGCAGCCGCCATTGGGACGAAACTCTCGACCTGAAGGTCAAGGGTCAGGGCGTGAATGTCAGCGAGGTGGAAGAACTCATTGATATGACCCTTGGTTTCCGGGCCGAGGGTGATGTGGATGCCTACCTCGGCAGTGAAGACGGCAAGATTGTCTACGAGGGCTTGTTTCAGGGTGTACTTGAAGGCTACCACATGCAGCAATTGCAGGCCCGGGCCGTCATTGGTGAAACCGAGGTGCGCCTGACAGAGGCCAAGGGTATCATCAACGATGCCGATTTTGACGGCACAGGGTATTTCGACATCAGCAATTCTGAAAATATCAGATTCGAATTGGAGGGTGACGTGGCCCGGGTCAATTTGGCCAACGGCCTGGTGCCCGATGAAGAGGATTTGCCCGTCACCAACGGATTCGGCCGTTTGAAAATTGAACACTCCGACGTGCCCATGTGGACCAGGGTCAGCGGTGTGCTGCATAACGGCTTCATCGAGATTGTTCCCTTCGACACCTGTTATGTAGACGTGGAAGCTTCCCCCGATTCGGTGATTTTCAATCAGGTGGAAATTTTTTACAACGACCTGCACGCCATCCTTGAAGGTCTCAGCGATGAAGACCAAAATTTTTCAGGCCAGCTCAGCCTGAACACCCAGGACCTGCAAACTTTGCCTGAGACCTGGAATTGGCCCCAGCTGCAAGGACGCCTGGTGGGACATGGCGATGTCAGTGGTCCTCTGGAGCGCATTCGCTTTGAAGGATGGCTGAGTGCTTATGATTTCCAGTTGAGTGAACTTGCTGCCGGAGCCGCTGAAATCGAGCTGGTGGTGGACGATGCCCTGGGCCTGGCCCAGATCAGCGCGAAAATTGAAGGCGACAATTTTGAGGTCGGAGGCGTTCCTTTTGGAGCCTTCGAAATGCAGGGAGACGCGTCCGAAGACGGGGCCCTCCTGGAATCCTTCCGGTCCCAGCTTGGCGATACAACGGTTGTCCTGTCCTTCAGTTCCGTGTTCAGCGATACGGTGCAGCAGTTCCAGGTTCAGGACTTCCAGGTGGACCTGGAGGGCACCCATTGGTCTCTTTCCAACCCGGTGAACTTCTCTCTGGGTGAAGGCTTTTTCAATCTCCCCGCCCTGGATTTTGTCTCGGACCAGGGACGGGTCGTGTGCCATGGTTATTACGACCAGGACAGCCTGGTGGGCGGGCACCTCCAGTTGGAGGATTTTGATGTGGGATTGCTCAATCCTTTTGTCCAGACCCGGGTTCCGCTGGTGGGGCGTGTCACTGCCGATCTGGAAGTGTCCGGCACCACGGACGACCCCATTGTCGATTTGAATGGCCGGCTCACCGATGCTGAATTTGCCCTGGCCAAGGTTGATACCCTGCTTGTGAATTCACGCTTCCAGCAGGGAATCCTGGAATTTCATGATCTGAATCTGCTGTCCAATTTCGGCCGAATCAATCTTCAGGGCACCATCGATCATCCTGGCGTGGGGCCGGCTGATTTCTGGCCCGGGGCAGAGCTTGATCTTGATGTGACGATACCTCATGGCGACTGGCTCTTTTTGGAGCAGTTCAAAATTCCTGCCCTCGAACGTCTGGAAGGAGACTTTTCCGGTCAGATGGTTGTGGGTGGCTCAACGGATGATCCTGAAATTGTGGGGCAGTTGCACAGCGCTCCTTTCCACGTGCACTGGTTGCATCTGGATCAGCTGGATGGTGAAATCTGGGCTGACCGTGATGGACTGGTGCTGGCAGGATTGCGCGGAAACAAGGATAGTCTTTCTCTGTCGGGACGCATCGAAGTGCCTCTGG
>JAOZJV010000015.1:14128-16331 GCA_029935695.1 Candidatus Krumholzibacteriia bacterium
CGAGCCTGTCACTCCCCTCGATGGCCCTTTTTATATGCAGCTGGAAATTCCACCCGACAGCGACTTGGAACCCATGAGCCGCGCCACCAACGGTTTCATCCAGAGCAGCGGCACGGCATCTGCTTCCGTGGTGATCAGCGGGCCCCTCGATCATCCCTATTACCAGGGCCATCTGGAAATCAAGGATGCGGGTTTTGTTCTTCCCCAGCAGGAAGAGATTTATTCTCACGTGTCCTGCAAAGGAGAATTTGTTGTCGATGAATTGCTGGTCACCGACATTCAGGGCCAGGAGGGTTTGCACGGGAAATTCGAAGGCGATGGCAAGGTTGTTTTTCGGGGACTGGAATTGGAATCGTTCAATGTCCTGCTGGATCTGGACCGCTTTCTGGTGGCTTCGATTCCCGATTTGCGGGCCGTGGTCAGCGGTGAGAATTGCCGCGTCAGCAGTGTCTTCGTGGGCCCTGACAGTGTGATGGTTCCCATGTTCAGTGGTGTTCTGGATGTGGACAAGGCGCGTTACACTGGTGAATTCAAGGAGCAGCCCAACGCTGTGGACCCCATGGCCGCCACCGTGGCTCCCGATTGGCTGGCTGATTTGAAACTGCATGCCGCCCCCCGCACCGTGCGTATTCTCAACCGTGAAATGGAATTGTATCTGGGTGGTGACATGGATCTCGTTCGGGGTGAAGGAGGCATGCTGTTGCGCGGCAACCTGGATGTAAACTCAGGGCGCCTGGTGGTTTTCAACAACAGCTTTGCCATCAAGCGGGGGCGCATGGATTTCAGCAATGCCGTGGGGTTTGATCCCCTGATGGATGTGGACGCCGAAACCCGCTACCGCCTGCGAAGTCAGTACAGCAGCAATACCATCATCGAACACATTGGCGTGCATGTGGGTGGCACCATCAATAAACCGGAAATTAGTTTCTCTTCGGAACGGGGCTACAGCCGGGAAGCGATCCAGCGCATGCTGCTGGGATTGGAACCCGAAGCCACTCCTGAAGGGGATGGCGCCCGTCTGGCCAATACGTCCATTTCCGCTGGCTTCAACTTGCTTGAGCGGGAAATTGCCCGCGAGCTGGATATTTTTGATACGTTCGAAATCGAACAAATTCAAAGGGAACGCGAGAGTGGCAATGCGGGCCTGGATCCGTTGATCGGAGTGGGCAAGTACATCGGTTCTGATCTGTATTTGAAATATGCCCAGGGCATTCGTCAGGATGATCGTGACTTCATGGTGGAGTACCAGATCAACGACCATCTGTTGCTTCAGTCAGAGGTTCGGCGACGGATTGATGAGAATCAGGGACAGCCAACCTATAACCTGGATTTTAAATACCGTTTCGAATATTAAAATGGTGCACCATCACCAACCTGCTGCGCTGGTATTTTTTCGGCAACTTTACCCCGTACCCTGGCAAAGAAGATACGTCCGCCTTTTTGGATGATTTGACCGTTTGGATCGTCGAGTATTTTTGCGTCCATCGTGGTTTCAAAGCGGGACTCGATGAACCAGCCAAAGCCCAGGGTCTTGTCCGGGCCCACAGGGGTGGTCATGATCTCGATATGATGGTCGTCAACTCCCAGGGTTGCAGCGGTGGACCTTATGGTTGCCGATATGCTCATGTTGAGGGTTTACGAAGAAAAAGGAAAGTAATTTCATATCTTGTTTCTGAAAATACGATTTGTTTGGCTGGAATGGAAACAAAGAAAGTCTTTCTTCAGGCTTAAGTTGAATGGGGACACAACTTAAACCATCAGAAAGACTTTCCATATTTTTGATACACTGATAACCCAGGTTGGATTTAGACCGTAACCTTTTCTTCGGCGTGTACCAGTATTTGCATTTCTTCTCCTACCAGAATTTTCTGTAAATTGAGCAGAATGATCATATTGCCGTTGACCTTACCTATGCCCTGAATAAAGCTCGACTGCCGGCACCCCGTTGGGCGCGACGGCAGACGAGGGTTCTGATCTGGGCAGGCCTATTTGCCTCCACAGTAACTCTACAGTTCAATCATACAATCGTCGTCCAGGGGGATGACTTCGTCCGGGAAAAAGTCATCTTTCCTGCTGCTGGACCCAAAGGCAGGTGCCGGAGCCCTATTGACGGTCTTTTGAATCTTTTGCCTCAAACCGCCCCCCGAGTTCATGGGCACGGAAGGCCTGGCAGCAGTAGCTGTGGTGCCGCTGGTTATCAGCA
>JAOZJV010000912.1 GCA_029935695.1 Candidatus Krumholzibacteriia bacterium
AGAACCAATAAGTCCCTGTGATGCCCAGGCCCATGGTGTCACGAATCACCCAGGCCCACGAGGGCAAATAACCACCCAGGTTCATCAGGGCGTAGAGCATGGCAAAACCCATGGCTGCATTTTTGGGGGAAGTGAATTTTTTCACGCCCGCATAAGCCGCAGGCTGGTACATACCGTAACCAACAACGATCAGGAGCATTCCAAGCAAAGTGGTGATGTGCAGGCTTGACCACATCCCGTCGGGCTCCATGCCCAGAACTGTTGGCGCAGCGGAAATCAGGACTCGTCCAGCCAAAAGCAATCCAAAGGCCATCAAAAGGGTTTTTCGTATTCCCTGTTTGTCAGCCACGGTGCCCAGAAAGAACATGGAAATGGTGATACCGGCAGTCAGCACCATGACCATGTGGTGGGCTTCCACATCGGGGTGGGGCAGGCCCTGGAAGATGAAATCAGAGAAGTGCATGGCCAAATAGCCGAGCATCCCAAAATAGACCATTCCTTCAAGGAAGTAGGCCAGGTTGATACCCCAAAGGGCGCGAGGTGCGTGGTACAAGTCAATGAATGGCTCACTGATCTGTTGCCATGGGGATTTTGTTTCTTCGGGTGGTCCAGCTTGGGCCATGGTGTTGCCTTTCTTTTTTATGAAGACCAGCCATATGACTGATCGTTATGATTTCAGATTAGAACGCAGGGCATTCTATCATGTGTCCAGCGCTTCTTCCAGTTTCAAGCGCACTGCCTGGCGGCTTTCCGCAGCCAGGGATTCACTTTCGGCCATGGCCTTCCTGGCCCGGCTCAGGGTATCTTCAAAAAATCCGGGCTCGCCGCTCTGGTCCAGATCCTTCAGACCATCCAGATTGATCAGGACGTTATAGTACGCGCCTTCAGCCCCGGCCAGTGCCGTCAGCACTGCCACGCCGGCATCACTGAGGCTGGCTGCATTGCCTATCTCGCCGATTTCTGCAGCCAATTTCAACAATCCAGGCACTTTTTCCAGCACCGACAAGGGCACCCGGGTGGCGCCGCGGGTGGCATCAGCAATGGCCAGGTCCCGATTCTTTTTCTGAGACTCGGTTTTCTTGGGAAGACCAAAGCAATCCATGACCACATTGAAGGAGTTGGTATCATCGTCGATGGCGGCCAGGAAGAAATCCTTCAGATCCTGTCCCAACTCGGCAATCTCTTTCACTCGATCCTGAACACCAGCATATTTCTTTTTGCCGACACTGAGGTTGCCGACCATGGCCGTCAGGGCTGCGGCCTGGG
>JAOZJV010000386.1 GCA_029935695.1 Candidatus Krumholzibacteriia bacterium
GCAGGGCGTTGCCCGCTTTGGTGAGGCTTTTTTCTCCGGTGATGGAAAGGGCACAGGCCTGTTCGGCTTCTTTTTGGTTGGGCGTGAGGCTTGTCACACCACGGTACTGGCTGTAGTCGCCCTTCTTTGGATCGACGATGATGGGACTGCCGGCAGTCGTGGCACGGGCAATGCATTGCTTCAAGGCTTCATCAGTGAGCACACCTTTACCGTAATCACTGAGAACGTAACCATCAAAAGGCCCCATTGATTCCAGGCGCTGCAAAAGTTTTTCAACCAGGGCCGCAGCCACGGGACTGTCGTCCTCACGGTCGGTGCGCACCACCTGCTGGTTGTGGGCGATGATGCGGGTCTTGATGGTGGTGGGACGATCGTTGGCCTCCACCATGCCCCCGGCATCGATGCCGTGCTCAGCCAGAAGTTCGTTCATCCAGGTGCCGGCTTCATCCCTTCCGTTGAGTCCGAAGAGAACCACTTCGGCGCCGAGGGAGCGGATGTTCGCTGCCACGTTGGCAGCTCCGCCCAGTTTGCGGGTTTCTTTTTCCAGTTTGACCACGGGCACCGGAGCTTCCGGGCTGATACGATCCACTTTGCCCCACAGAAAACGGTCCACCATGCTGTCGCCAATGACAGCCAGACGGCAGGATGCAAAAGTCTTGACGATGGCCGCATCAGGGATGTTGGGCTTTGAGGTCATTCCACTGGCTTTCTGGTTTCTTTCTGGAAAAAATGATGTTTGTAGGGCGGAAGCTACCATTGAGACGGCACAGTGTCAAATAAACTGCATATTGAACGATTTTTAAAAGAGGTTATCTTCTGAATACAGCAGTATTTGTAGCGTGTACATTCTCTGCGGAACAACATACCATATTTCAAGGAGTTTCAAATGAACAAACCGCAACAGCCCCAGCAACGCATCACTCTTGATCTGGGTGAAAAAGAAGCAGAGGGCATCTACGCCAATCTGGCATTAATCACCAACAGCCCTGCCGAGTTCATCATGGATTTTGCCCGCCTGGTGCCTGGTCTGCAGAAAACCAAAGTGCACGCCCGCATCATCATGACACCTCAGGCAGTGAAAGCTTTTCACAAAACTCTCGGTGTCAATCTTGAACGATTTGAAAAAACTCACGGTGAAATCAAGCTGGCCGGACAGCCAGGTCAGAATGGACCAGGGATTGGGTTTCAGTCGGAATAAACAAAGAATTTTTGAGCGGCTGGTGTTTCAGGACACCAGCCGTTTCATTTCATTTTCAAGACGTTCGGCCAAAAACATTTTGAGAAGACTCTGATATGGAACATCCCTTTTGTTGGCCAGAAGCTTTAAATCTGCCAGCATATGTTCCGGTAGCCGCAATGAGATCGTCTTGAGTGATGGTTTGAGATTGGGTAATACTAGAGGTCTTGCATCATTCCAGTCGATA
Source organism: Candidatus Krumholzibacteriia bacterium (assembly GCA_029935695.1). Taxonomy (GTDB): domain Bacteria; phylum Krumholzibacteriota; class Krumholzibacteriia; order LZORAL124-64-63; family LZORAL124-64-63; genus LZORAL124-64-63. Next base: position 1,425 of record JAOZJV010000386.1, read on the forward strand.
GTATCGGTGGAATCATTTTGGGACCAGTATTCACGCTCCTGATCTTCAGAAACATGATGGGGAATTTCAGGATTCTTTTTGCCCATGAGAATCAAACCTCCCTTGTTCTTTCCGAGTCATTCCCCTGGCTGAAATAACTCTTATCAAATCAGCACGAACAGTAAAAACCAGAAAAAGACGACGTCCGGCATTGGTCTGGCCAAGAATGTAGAATCGTTCTTCACCCTCGGAATGAATCAAATCTGGAAATGCAAGAAGGGGATGATTGAAAAACACCTGTTCGCATTCAGCAGCGGAAACCCGATGTTTGGCCCAATTCTTTTCAGCATTGCCGTCATCCCAGTCAAAACCAGTGCAGCTGAAAATTCTTTCAAAGGCACTCACGAGACTTGTATATCCTTACAATATACCATGATTTTGTTATCCTCACAAGTCATTTTCACCCTCCAGGTTACTGAATCAAGCCTCAACCAACCGCCGCAAACGCCATACAGCCAGCAGCAAAGTCCCTGCAAACCAAACACTCAATCCCACCAGCCAACCGGATAATTCCCCCACTCCATAACCTCGTCCGATCATGTCATGAAAGACCGAAATAGCCTGACCCGAAGGCAGGCTCTGCCCAAGTTTCAGCATGAAATCAGGGACAATTTCCAGAGGCCACCAGAGACCTCCAAGAGAAGCCAGCACCATGGTGAAGGTCATGCCCAGACCATCGGCCTGGGGTCCGCTGCGGGCAATGCATCCCAGCAGCACCGAAGCGGCTGAACAGAATCCGCCAAAGAGGAGTATCACCAGCACAAGCCCGGCCAGGGAATCTCCGTAATCCACACGGAACGGAGGCATCATGTTCAGAACCAACAGGACGCTGGCCTGGATCATGCCCAGAATGAGTCCGCCGAGGAAGAACCCCATCACCAGATCAAAACTGCTGGCCCGGCTGATCACCAGTCTCGAAAGAGTGCGGTTGCGGCGTTCTTCAACCAGGTCCTTGGACGACATCATCAGGAACATCATCATGAAGAACAGGGTGTAGGACGGGCCCACGTGTTGAGCGGAACGCGTCAGGGGGAAATCTACTTCTTCCTGCCGTCCGAGGGTTTGGACGTCCAGCTTGACCCTTGGATTGGTCCATCTCTTTTGAAAAACTGTTTCATCCAGATGGGCACTTCGGCCAGGAGGAATCTGGCCTTCACTGTCAGGAGTGGAAACCAGAGTGTGGGCTGCGGTCAGTGTGTTGACCGTTAAAAGAGTTTCATCCAACCGCGTGCGCACTGTCTGGCTGCTGAGGCGGTCGCTGTTGTAGAACAATTCAAGACTGGCCTCCTGGCCGGCCTCGGCAGCTTCGGAGAAACCGGCTGGCACAAAAAGAGCAGCTGTGATGCGACCATCTTCCACCAGTTTACGGGCCCGGGCATGGGTGATGGCGGAATCGGCCCGCACCATTAGAAATTTGTCATTATCCACCAAGGGTGCCAGCAGATGATCGGCGGCAGGACCACCATCCAGGTCATAAACCATGAATTTGGGTTTGCGCGCCGATCCGCTGCTGTCCCAGTTACCCATCAACTGTCCCATGAGCAGAGAAAACAGCATGGGCATCACAAAGAGCCAAACCAGATTACTCTTGTCACGAAACACACGGAGAATGCGGAGCTTGATCATGGCCATGATGATTTTGGAGTTCATGCCCACACCCCCTTCCGTGTCTTAAGGCGAACAATGACAATGTTGATCACAAGCAACCCCAAGGTCATCAACAAAAGAACCAGCAAAGGCAAGGTGTTCTCGGTGGCGCTCTGGTTCCTGGCCATGATGTCGCCAAAACTCACGTTGGCCCAGTAATTGAAACCGAAACGACCGAAGGTGTGAACCCACGGGGGCAATGAATCCAGAGGCATCATGTTGCCCCCCACCATGGCAAAAATAAGCACGACAATCGTGCTGATGTTATCCATCATTTTTTCAGTGGGAGTGATCAGGGCGATCAGAAGGAAAAGGCCGGCACCTGCCGTGCAACACAGCAGCACCGCTACGGGCAGCGACCAGAAATCGGGTCCCAGATTCACCTGGAACAAAATGGCTCCCAGGAGATACAGCACCACCAACTGAAAAACACCCTGCAGAGATGCGGAAACCCACTTGCCCAACAACAGATCCAAACCCGTCACCGGGGAAAGAAGCTGGCGGTGCAAGGTGCCATTGAGTTTTTCCCGGTGCAGATCACGGGCACTGGCCGATACGGCAAACATCAGGAAAAAGACGGAAAACCCGGGCAGTAAATAATCGTAGAGATTGATATCTTTCGGTGTTTCGGCCTCTCCCACTGGAGATTTGTCATGAACAACCAAAGTCACCACAGTTTTTTCAAGGGCATCTGAAAGGGCCAGATGACGATCCACTGCGCTGATCAAGTTTTCTCTGGCTTCGGCCCACCGGGGATCATCTTCAGTTTCACGCCAGCGTTTCCAGATGGTGCCCATGTCGCCAGAGAAAAAGGCATCATCAAATGCTCCGTCATCGTTGACTAAATCCGCGTATTCTTCATTGGGCCACAAACTGAGATAAGCGGCCTCCCCTGCCTGGTATTGACGCAGGACGCGGGTGATGATCTGTTCAACAATACCGGCTTTGAGTTCGCTGCCAGGATCTTTCCACAATTGAATATTCACAGGTTCCATCCGGAAAAAATCTTCTGCAAATCCAGGGGGCAGAACCACCGCTCCGGCAACATTGCCCTGGCGAACCATGG
>JAOZJV010000387.1 GCA_029935695.1 Candidatus Krumholzibacteriia bacterium
TGACATCAACGAAACCCAAACCTACTATCCCCTGGGCGATGATGGAGCCTCGCTGGATCTGGCCCGCAGCATCCACCGGCATCTGGTTCTGAATCTGGAAATCACTCCGGCTAAAATTCTACCCGGCAATTTTCATGTTTTGCGCAATGCCACCGTGCCGGCTGTGCTCGGCGAGCCAGCCATGATCTCCAACCCGGTCATGGAAGGCCGCCTCAGCCTGGCTGCCAGCCATGAACTGGAAGCCAAAGCCTATTTTCTGGGTTTGCTCGATTATTTCACCGCCGGCCAGCCCCGCTGGAGTGGTGTCGACACCCTGCGGGTTGCCCCCGGCACTTCTGAAGTTGCAGTGACCAGAGTTTTCCTTTCAGCGGCCGTGGGTGAAACGGCAGGCCCCGGTCCGGATCCTTCATCGTTCCACCTCACCCTTGACGGCAAAATCCAGGGCTTTGATCTCGCTGCCGATGGCCACAGTCTCACCTGGAGGCCACCTGCTCCATTGCTCCCCGGTGCCCACCTGTTGCGACTTGTCGGCCGGAATTTGAAAGGGCGCTCCACCCCCGTGTCCGAAACCGTCATCCTGATCAACCCCCAACCCAAACTGGCTGTGACCCTCAGCACGGAATCACCCGAAGGAAATCCCGATCCGCGCACCATGCTCTTTTGGCATACTCAACCAGGCACAGCCCCCACGGATGGTTTTCTCACCGTCAACGGCACCCACAACCTCATGCTGCCGGCCAAAGCTCAGGGATGGTTTCTTCTGCCCAAAGGAGTTTCCGGTGCACTGCAACTGGAATACCGGCCCCGGCACGAGTCCCAAAAAGTTCCTGTTGATGCCGCCAACGGCCCCCATTTGCCTGCCGGCTACCGCTGGCGCCTGCTCACCATCGGGGAAAACCCCGTCTTCGCATCGTCGACCATGCCACCGCTGGGCTGGCACCAGCGCCTGCCTGCGGCCACCATCGGTCGCGGCAGCCCCATGGTGGCCGCAGGGAGCCCGGCTGTCATCTGGCAGCGAGGATCGGCCATCTGGATCGAAGCCAAGGGGGTCTTGCCCCTGGTTGATCCTGGTATCCTGAACCTTAACCACCCCCGCACTTTTGATTCAGAAATGGAAATCTGGCGGCCCCCGTTGCTGGTGCACCAACTTTTCGGCAAAACCATTGTGCTGGATCCGGCGGGCGGCGGCACCAACAACAACGGCACCTACCCCATGGGAAGCCGAGGCTCGGATCTCAACCTGGAAACAGCCCGGCAACTGCGCCTGCTGCTGGAAGGAGCCGGGGCCAAAGTCCTGCTGACCCGCGAAGGCGAAGTGGTCCCCGATCCCCAGCAAAAAGTACTGCTGGCAGGCAAGCATAAGGCTGACCTTTTCCTGACCATCTCGCGCATCATGGACGGCGGACAAACCAAAGCCCAGCACCATCCGGGAAGCCTGGTGGGCGAGCGCTGGGCCCAGGCCATGAAAACAGCCATGGCCCCCATGGACAGCCTGAAAGTGGGCACATCCTACGCCTACCTGTTGCGCCACACGGCCTGCCCGGCCCTGGAGGTCCAACTGCAGGCTCCTGTGGATGCCAACCAGGAAATGCGCATGACATCTCTGGCGTGGTCCATGGCCGAAGCCAGAGCCATGATGATGGCCTGCGCCACCGCCCTGTCCAGCGGCGACCAGCTGCTTCCTGCCGTGGATCCGGTGGCAATCATTCAGCAATTGGCCAACTTTTCAGCCGGGCGATGCCTTCCTGCGGTGCAATGGGCCCGCTGGGACGGGAACTTCAATTGGGTGCAGCACTCTTTCCAAGACAACCCCGGTTCTGTAGATTCATGGGAAACAACAGGCTGGCCGGCTGTTTCCAACATCCACACTCTGGAAATCCATGCCGGAAGTCAGTGGCAACTGTGGCTGGTGTTTCTGGATCCGGATCTGCCGGATGGCCCCCAATTCCATTTGATTTTGGAGAATCGTTAAATGCCCCATAACTACACCTCACAGTTCACCACCCAGGCTCAATTGGCTGAACGGCAAGGCACCCACCGGCGCATCCTCTGGGCCATCATTTTCTCCCTGGTCGCCCTGCTGCTTTTTATCCTCCTGGGACCCGACGTCGAATCAGTCAAAAAACGATTTGAGTATTACGGTGTTGAGGGTGAGCTGCGCATCATGCCTGAGATCAACATTGAAGATGGGCAGGACCTGACCCATCAGCTGCCCAAAAACCTGATGACCCCTCCCCCTCCGTCCCAAATGGAAATCGAACCCGAAGAGTTGTCTGAAAACGGCACTGAATTTATCCCCGAAGAATCTCCCGAGCCCATCAATGAAATCATCAGCGATGCTCCCCGGCCCACCCCCGATTCAGAAGAGGCGTCAGAAGAGCGGGTCGAACTCAACCTGCCCCAGCAAAGCAATCCCGACTGGTACATCATCACCCAGATCAGGCCGCAATATCCCCTGCAAGCACCCGAAGAAGAAAGACGCCTGCCAATCGTCTTTGTGCAGGTGGCTATTTTTGTCGGACCTGACGGCATAGTGAGCGACGCCATGGTGCAGGCCACCAACGGCAGCAAGGTTTATTCAGATGAAGTTCTGGAGAGAGTCAAGCAGTGGGAGTTCGGGTGGCGGGTGCCACCCGGAGCGGGTCGTTGGATCACCATGACCTGGAATTTCAAGAGTCCTTATTTCACCGGATCAGATTTTTAATTACTGCTGCTGCTCCGGATTTTCCAGACCTTCGGGAATAATTTCCAGATCATCCAGATCATCCAGATCATCCAGATTTTCCATGCCTTCCAGATCCTCCAGAGCCAGAGAATCGGGCTGCGCCCCGTCAGTCAAAGCCCAGGATTCAGCAAAAACACCGGAAGGGAAAGGCATCGATCGTTCGTTACTGAACATGCGCACGGTGGTGGCAAAACTGGCTGGTCCCTCGGCGTCGATGTCCCGATTAGCCAGACGGCGCTGCAGAGCTTCCTGCAGCTGGGCCCGGTTACCGGCCTCGCTATGATAAATGGTATCCAAAAGCAAGCGCATGGACTGGTAACTCTTCAAAGCCAGACCAGTGGCTTCTTTGGGATAATTCTTGCCATCCCACCGGGCGTTGAATTCTCCTGTCCACAGGGTGGGAAAAAGAGCCAGATCACTGGGGAAAATCGCCCGTTCAAGCACCTTGCCCGTGCGCTGAAAAAGACGTTCGGAATTCCAGTTGCTCAACCCCATGACCAGGGCTCCGGCCTTGTAAAAATCCAACTGGGGAGCCAGCAAAACCATCTGGTCCACGGTCGCCGGAGTAAAAATCACTTCCGGACGCATCTTCTTCATTTCCAGGATGGCTTTTTTGAAATCGGTGTCCGCCAGATTATACTGGGACACAACCACCACTTCGCCGCCAAATCGTTCGACCTCGGCGGCAAACACCTGGGCATGGCGCTCTCCCTCGGGAGTATTCTCGTGCAGGATGGCGAAGCGTTCCTTCAGCATGACCGTAGTAGCCAGCTGGGCCAGCAGACGAACTTCATGCAGACCTGTTAAATTGGTTTGGAAAATTCCAGCGCCCAGTTCCCACACATGATCGTTGGTGGCCGTGGGAGAAACCAGGGGAACACCGTAGATATCCGCCACCAGGGCTGTCGATGCGGTGGGATTGCTCATCAGGGAACCGAAAAGAGAACCACAGGCATCTTCGGAGCACAGGCGCCGAGCAGCCAGGGCGGCAGTCACCGGATCGCCGCCGGTGTCTTCCACCTTCAAAATGAAGGCACTTTCCAATTCCTCGTTGGTCACATTGAGGGCCAGGATGGCCCCATCATAAAAAGCGTTGCCGAGCACGGCATAACGGCCGGTCAGCGGGCTGAGCACGCCAACTTGTTCCATGTTCACGTGTCCCACTGTGGGGCGCCGGGTTATTCCGCCGGCAGCAAACCCCTGGCCCATGAGCAGCTCCGCCGCCGCCACAGCCCATGGGTCATCCTGATCGGCAACTCGCAGCTCGCCCACCACCAATTCGGCCTGGGGATAAAGTCCGTCATCCAGATATTCGGCGGTGCGCAGGTAGCCAATGTAGCTCCACAGGGGCTGCCCTTCTTCCTGATCCATCAAACGGCCCAATTCGGCGGCAGTCAGAGATTTCAGCAGAGTATCGCAACGGGGCAGGCCGTTGGACAAAGTGGATCT
>JAOZJV010000913.1 GCA_029935695.1 Candidatus Krumholzibacteriia bacterium
AAGATTCCTTGCCCCTGGTGGAAGATAGGGCTGGTTTTGCCATGCCGGGGCTCAGGGGAAGGTTCAATAGTGCCACCGAGGGCTTCTATTATGGCCAAATGCCCCAGACAAACTCCCAAAATGGGAATTTCATGGCCCAACTTGAGAATCACATCCCGGCAAATCCCCACGCAGGAGTGGTTCATGGGGTTTCCGGGTCCCGGAGAGATGACGATGTGGTGGGGCTTCAGGGCTTTCAGGCCTTCCACAGTGATTTTATCATGCCGAAAAACCAGGGGCTCGGCGCCCTGTTGCAGCCTGGCAACCAACTGATAGAGGTTGAAGGTGAAGCTGTCGTAATTATCCAGGATAATGGTGCTCAAAGTTCACCTCCCAGGGCCTTAATCAAGGCCTGGGCTTTGTCCAACGTCTCCTGATACTCTTCAGCCGGGTCCGAATCGGCCACAATGGCGCCGCCCACTCCAAAGGTGGCTTTGCCGTCTTTGCATACGATGGTGCGGATGACGATGCTCAGGTCCAGGGTGCCGCTGCGATCAAAATATCCGATAGCGCCGGAATAAATGCCCCGCTTCACAGGCTCGATGGTGTCGATGATTTTCATGGCTTCAATTTTGGGTGCGCCGGTCATGGATCCACCGGGGAAACAGGCCCTCACCAGATCAAAGGCGTCACGATCGGGGCGCAGTTTGCCGCGGATGGTGCTGACCAATTGGAAAACCGTGGCATAGGGTTCGACCACCAGCAGTTCCGGCACTTCCACCGAGCCGATTTCGGCCATTTTGCCGATGTCGTTGCGCACCAGATCCACAATCATCACGTTTTCGGAGCGATCTTTTTCTGAATTTTGCAGCTCGTCCCGCAGCCGTTGGTCGTCCCAGGGGTTATCACCGCGGGGGCGGGTTCCTTTGATGGGACGACTTTCGGCCTGGCCATGTTCATCCAGCTTCAGGAACCGTTCCGGCGAAGCGCTCACCACCTGGAAATCAGGGAAATGCAGCCAGGAAGCAAAAGGAGCGGGGTTGATGGTTCGCAGACGTTTGAAGAGCTCCCAAGGTCGGGTCGAAAGGTCAGCTTCCAGACGATGCGTCAGGCACACTTCAAAAATATCACCGGCGAGAATGTGCTGACGACAAAGATCGACGGCCTGCATGTAGGTTTCGCGGGTGAAGTGGGCGCGGATGCCGGTGGGTGCCGGTTCGGGTAAAGGAATCGGTTCAGGTGCCGTGAAGTTGGCCATCAATTCCATCAATTCCCGGGTGCGGGT
>JAOZJV010000914.1 GCA_029935695.1 Candidatus Krumholzibacteriia bacterium
CTTCTGGGCCTGACGGATAAACACTCAGGCCGGATTTATTGGAATGTTTCCCGTGAAAAAGTAGGGTATGTGCCCCAGGAGTCGGTGATCGACGGCTCAGTGCCCGCTACGGCCCTGGATGTGGTGCGAACAGGCCAGCCCCTGGACTGGGGCAGCAGCCGGGAGCGTGCCTGCAGGGCCATGGCCCAGGTGGGAATTGAAGAGTTGCGGGAAACCCTGTTTGGCAGTTTGAGTGGTGGACAGCGGCAGCGGGTGATGGTGGCCCGGGCTTTGATCGGATCACCCCGTTTGCTGGTTCTGGATGAACCCACAGTGAATGTGGACGCAGAAACCGCAGTCCAAATCGGGGTTCTGCTGGAAGAGTTGCGGCAAGGCGGATTGGGCATGATCATCACTTCCCACGTAAGGGATTGGCTGCAAACAACCCGTGTCGTGCAGGTGCGTGCCCATGACGAGGAGGCCGCTCATGTCTGATTTCTTAATTGTCCTGCAGTTCAGTTGGATTCCTTTTGCAGGAGCGGCCATCTATTCGGTGACGGCGGCTCCCTTGGGGGCTGTGCTTTCTTTGAGGGATGAAATCCTGCTGGGACTGGCTTTGCCGCCGGTGGGTGCAGCGGCTATCGTTTTTGCAGTCATGATGGGTGTCTCACCCGAGTCCTCGTTGCCACTATATCTAGCCGCGGTGGCAGCCATTCTGATGGTGAGTCTGTTGCTTCCGGGGCGCGGCGCCCAGGGAACATCCGGCCGCCGCCGGGCCGCTCTCCTGGCGGGTGTATTCTGCGCCGGCGAAGCGGCCACCCTGCTGATGGGAGCAGCCAGTCCGCGGGTTGAGGCCCACGTCCACGATATGCTGCGCGGAGAAGTGCTGGCCATGAGCATCATGGAACTGACCGGTTTCGTGCTGCTGACCATGCTGGCTTTGGGGCTGGCCTTTCGTTTTCGCGGAGTGTTGTTTGCTCTGGCTCTGGATGAAGAAGGCCTTCTCGTTCGTTACGGCACCAGGGGAAGGCGGGCCCTGCTTGGTTTTCGGGTGGCCGGAGCCTTGATCATTGCTTCGGGTGTCATTTGGGTGGGGCCTTTGCTGACTCTGGGTTTGCTGGCTGTGCCTGCGCTGATGTTTGAAGGACGAGCCAACGGATTGAACTCTTTGTTCAGGGGAGTTTCAGTGTTGGCCCTGGTGGGGACGGTGGCAGGCTTTTTGGCTTCCATCGCCCTGGATATCCCACCAGTGCCCATGGTGGTGGCCGTTCTGTTTGTCAGTGG
>JAOZJV010000388.1 GCA_029935695.1 Candidatus Krumholzibacteriia bacterium
GACCGATTGCACCGTTGCCACCGACGACATGAGCTTCGAAGGCGTGAAGGCAATGTACCGTTAATTTCGGTTTCAAGGTCTTTGTGGTGGGCTGAGCCCATCAGGGAATGGAAACGGCGGAGGAATTTTCCTCCGCCGTTCCTTTATGGTGGTCAGTTGGCCCCGTCCATCCTATGATTCAGCGGAACCCGAACTCCACTGTAAAGGACTGACTGGTGGCACCCTATCTCTTTATCCTGTTTGTCATCCTCATCATCATCTTTGCTTTTTATGCCTGGCTTCAGGAGCAAAAGCGCCGCGAAGCTCTGCGCCTCTGGTGTAAAAAATACGGATGGACACTGGCCAACCACAGCGTTCAGGGCTGGCATGAAGATTATCCGGGGATCAAACTTTTTGACCAGGGTCATTCCAAGGATGGCGACAATGTCATCACCGGTCATTTCCGGGGTCAGCCCGTCACTCTTCTGGATTACAAATACGTCACGGGATCAGGAAAAAACAGAACCACCCATCACTACGGTGTCACCATCATGGACTGTGGTTTTCCCACCATTCCTTTGCAAATCCGACTGGAACATGTTCTGGATAAATTGGGGGCGTTTCTGGGCGGTGGTGATATTGATTTCGAATCGGCGGAATTCAGCCGGATGTTTCATGTGAAAAGTGCTGACCGCAAGTGGGCCTACGATGTGATCCACACCAGGACCATGGATTATCTGTTGAGTGCTCCCGATTATTCCATCGAATTTGGTTATGGTGAGATTGTCATTATCCACACGAGCAAATGCAGCGTGGACCAATACGAAGAACAGGTGGAGATGGCCTGGCAACTTTTCGACTTGCTTCCGGAATATCTGATCAAACAGATGAAAGGTGAATAAACATGGTGGCGCCCATTATTTTGGGATTTCTGGTTTTTCTGCTGTTGTGGGTGGTGGTGGTTTTCAACGGCTTGGTTAAAACACGGCAAATGGTGCGGGAGAGTTGGTCCGGAATCGACACTGAACTTAAGCGGCGTTACGACCTGATCCCCAACCTGATGGAAGTGGTCAAGGGATACGCCAACCATGAGCAGCAACTCTTTACAAAAGTGACCGAGGCTCGTGCCCAGGCTGTGGCTTCCACGGGTGATACCAAAAGCCAGGCCCGGGACGAACGGGTTCTGGTCAGCGGTGTGCGGCAATTGCTGGCCGTGGCAGAATCCTATCCCGACTTGAAGGCCAGTGAACATTTTCTGGATTTGCAGAACGAGCTTGCCAACACCGAAGACCGGATTCAGGCTTCCCGCCGTTTTTTCAACGCCAATGTCCGTGATATGAACACTCAGGTGGAGTCCTTTCCCTCCAACATGATTGCCTCGGTTTTCGGTTTCAGCAAAGAAGACTTCTTTGAGGTGGAAAAAGCCGTAATTCGTGACGTGGTAAACATCTCATTTCCCTGATGATAATGGGTTCAGATTTTTTATTTCCGGCCGATGTATGGAGAGTCACTCAACTCATCGACCAGGATAGGATCAATGGACCTGCAGCATAAAACTCAGGAATTGGCCAGAAAGCTGGCAGTCATGTCAGACCAGGGAATCGAGACACCACCGGAATTGGTGGAGCATCTTGATGTTCTGGACCGTGCCCTGATCCAGATTCTGGACTTGGTTGATGCTGCTCTGGAGCCTGCGCCGGTCCCGGAAGAAAAGCCTGCTGCAGCACCTGTGGCGTCCGAGGATTTTGTCTCCCTGGATGATGTACTGGAAGCCGTTAGTCCCACCAGTTTAGCCCCCAACAGGGAAATCAGTGTTTTGTTGGTTGAAGACAACATGGTGAACCGTAAATTGGCTGTGCTCATCCTGGAAAGAATCGGGTGCCAGGTGGATGTGGCCTTCAACGGAGCAGAAGGTGTGGAAAAATTCAAAACAGGCAACTACCAGGCAATTTTCATGGATTGCCAGATGCCCGTGATGGATGGCTATGAAGCCACCGAAGCCATCCGCAAACTGGAAGCTGGGTCCTCCCATATTCCCATCATCGCCGTGACCGCCAATGCCATGAAAGGCGACAAGGAAAAATGCATTGAGTGCGGGATGGATGACTACATTTCCAAACCCCTGCGTCCCAATGATCTGCAAGAGGCTGTGAGCCGATGGTGTAAGGTGCATGCCTGACCTTGCGTTTCCCCGTGTCTGAATTATAATCCTTTCGATAAAGAACTTTCACCTTCCTCAACCGGAGAGTGCCCCATGAGCGGATCCCGCGCCCTGTTCACGCCATTTTCTACCAAAGCCGAAACCATTAATCTGGATGCTGCTTTGGTTGCTTCAACCAACATTGAACCCTGGGCCCAGCAGTTCAAGCTGGGGACAGCCGGTTATCGCGACCTGCTGGACCCTGATGATCTGTTTAATTTTACCGTTCCGTTCAATGGTCTGAGCGCAGCGCTCATTCTTGAAGCGAGGGCTCAGTTGGCCACCGAAGCGGGCATCAAAAGCCTGCATGTGGGGGGCGAGGTTCGGCCTCACACCCAGGAGTTTATCGATCTGGCGGCGCGCATCTATTCAGCCCACGGAATCAGCGTGCATCTGCGGCCCAAAAACACCCGCACCACACCCATCTGGCTGAGCAGCTTTGGTGTGTTTTATAACGAGCTCGATGGAGGCGATAACTTCACGGCCTCGCACAGCCAAAGTTACAAAGGTGGCTGGAAGCCCATGGAAGCCGCCGGCGGGCAGTTGCGGGAAATGGCCGGCATGATTGCCGACCGGGTGCGGGACCTGGTTTCCAAAGCCAAGGCCGAAGGCATTGTCGTCAGTTTGGCGGCCGCCGGAAACGATCTCATCAAACACGATTTCGACCCGGTGGATCCTTATGTGGATGTTTTGAAAAAAATCATTCCTACTGGTTTGCTGGCTGAAATTCCCGGCGCCACCGATGATGGTTTCCGGGCCGGTTTCTGCACCGAAGGCGGCAGCATGGCGCCTACCGCCCGCCGTATTTTTGACGCAATGAATATTACAATGGATGATGGCGGCACGGTGTTTTTCACTCATGAAGAAGAGAGCAGGACTTTCCATGGCATCGGCATTCTCGACGGTGTGAATCACGGTGTGGACCCCGGCAAATGGCAGGTCTACAAAAACGTGGGGGCCCAGGAACTGCTGGCTTCCGGCAAATGCAATGTCTTCTTCATCTGGGACCCGGATGGCGACCGGTTCAACATGGTCACCGTGGCTCCGGCCTCCATGGCTGCCCAGGCCAAGGCTGCCGGTCTGGAAGTTGATCCTCTGGACGACGACCGCTGTTTTGTCTTCTTCAAGCCCAATCAGATTTACTTCATGCTCACGGCCCTTAAAATTCAGTCGCTGGATGAAGCCGGCGAACTGGGGAACTACAACTGGATTGTGGCCAGCACTTTCCCCACCAGCATGAGCATCGGCGAAGTGGCCACCACCATCAACGAACGCACCAATGCAGGACTGTCCACCTACCGGGTGCCCGTGGGATTCAAGTATTTTGCTTCCCTGGTGGGCGATCTGGAAAACCAGCTGGCCGCCGGTGAGAGCGAAACCCGGGCCACGGATGTCACCGGTGTGGAAACGGTTTTCGGACCCAAACCGCGCCTGCTGATGATGGCCGAAGAGAGTGGCGGAGCGGCCATGGGACCGGCCGAACCAGTGAGCAGCCGCACCGGCTTGCGCACCAGTCTGGCAGCCAAGGAAAAAGACGCCATGCAGATTGGTATCATGGCCCTGTGTCTTGGAGCGCGTCTGTTCAAAAGTGGTGGCAGTTTTGGTGCCTATTATTTGCAACTGCTGGAAGAATTTGAAACCCGCTACCGATTCTACGAACGCCGTGATGTGACTCTTTTTGATGAGAGTTTAAAAGGCGATGCGCGCGATCTGGCCAAAGATGCTGGTAACGCACGGAAGGAATCCACGGTGGCGTTCTTTGCTTCCCTGGAAAACAAATCTTCGGATGAAGTGACGGAAATACTGTCGGCCCTGTTGCCGGCCGGAACCGAGATGCCGAAAATTCAGCGGGTATTTCACGCGGGGGATGGCACCTTCATCGAATTTGATGACCTGTGGTTTGAGCTTAGGGCCTCGGGGACCGATGCAGTGTTGCGGTACTATATGGAAGGACGCAGCGCGGAGATTGTTGCCGGGTTGAAT
>JAOZJV010000915.1 GCA_029935695.1 Candidatus Krumholzibacteriia bacterium
GGATGAGAATGACCGTGACAGTTCTGCCGATTGGGCTGAAAACAGCACCTGGCACGGGCTGGAAATTATCGACACCAAGGCCGGCGGGGTGGATGACGATCACGGCACCGTGGAGTTTGTGGCCACCTACACCTACAACGGCGACATGGCCCGGTACCACGAGGTGGCAACCTTCGACAAGATTGATGGCAACTGGCACTTCACCGAAGGTGAGCCTGGTGTGAACAAACCAGTGGTGCGGGAAGAACCAAAGGTTGGTCGCAACGATCCGTGTCCATGCGGCAGTGGAAAAAAATACAAGAAATGCTGTGGTTAAGTTTTCATGCGGTGGCCTGCCCCCCATCACCGCATTTGGCTTTGGCTGATTGTTGTGGTGCTGTTGTTCGGCACCGGCACAGCGGAGGCCACTGAAGAACCTGATGCTGATGAAGACAGCAACTGGATTGAAGAAACCCTGCACCGATTTTTTGGCAACAAGGCCCTCACCGGCGAAAATCTCGAAGGTGAGGGCCTTGAACTTGTAGGGCCCTACGTTAAGCATGAGGGCAAAACCATTGAAGTGGTCATCGTCCGCCAGGTGAAAAGCTTTGAAGAGGGCTGGACTGATGAACGCGTTGGTGCCGAACGCATGCTTTACAGTCTTTCCAGCCATTTTCAGGACTACACCCGGGAATTTATTATCCGCCAATACTTTCTCTTTAAGGCGGGTGATCAGCTGGTTCCTTTCGATCTGGCAGACACCGAGCGCATGCTGCGCGACCTGTCTTACATCAATGACGTGCGCATCCATGTGGTGCCCATTGATGGTGAAGAGGACAAGGTTGGCATTCTGGTGGAGACCAACGACCGCTGGCCGCTTGGGGTTTCAGCCACCGTGATCACGGCGGACAAGTGGCGTGCAAGACTCTATTCCAACAATGTGGCCGGTTTGGGGATTTCCTTCTCCAATGAAGTCTTGCGGAACAAGGAAAGTTCCAAAGACTGGGGCTACCGGGGAGAGTTATTCAAAAGGAATATTGCCGGCAGTTTTTGGGATTCCGGCATTGAATATGAAGATTCTTATCGCAAAAAAAATCTGCTGCTGGGCTTGAATCGTTCGTTGGTTCATCCGGGAGTCAATTACATCGGTGGAGTGGTTTGGCAGGATTTGGAAGAATTTGACAATGACGAGAGCAAGCGGGCGTATAATCAGGGAGATGCCTGGGCCGGCAAGGTGATCAAGCAGTACGACCGCATGACTGTCGGTGGTGGAGCCCGTCCC
>JAOZJV010000389.1 GCA_029935695.1 Candidatus Krumholzibacteriia bacterium
ATCGCGGATTACAACCGCCGGCTCGATGTATTCGTTGATCAGGCCCTGCACTGAAAAGACGACTTTGTAGTTCATGGGTGGCAGCGGGTTGGCGGGCAGTCCGCCGACGCGCAGTTTAAGGGAGTCGGTGCTGTCCAAACCATCGACCAGCCAGTAACCGAGGATGCCAGCCAGGCCGGGAGCCAGGCCGCAGTCCGGTACAATGCTCACGCCCTGGCTTTTAGCTTCGGCGTCCAATTCGAATTCCCGGGCGACGATATCGTTGTTGCCACCGAGATCCAGAAAGTGGGTTTTTCCGGCCACGGCCAAGGCTGCCAATTCGGCGTTGTACCAGTAGTTCACAGCGCTGATGGCCACCTGAGCTTCATTCATGAGAGGGGCCATGGTGTCTGCGTCACGCACATCGCAGCTGACGGTGTGCAGACGATTGTCCTTGAAACGCGCGTTCATTTTATCCAACGCGTTCTGGTTGCCATCGACCACAGTGAGGCGGGTGGTTCCTTCGGCCTGATGCAGAAGATCGTGGGCGATGGCTGTGCCCTGGAGGCCGGCGCCGAGCAGGAGGTATTTCAAAATCTATCGTCCCTGTTGGGGTGGATGTTGTGAGTTTGTTTCACAATAACTGTTTGAAGTGGTTTGGTCAGCTGGAAATTCTGAGTTGTATTTGGATAGCTGTTCTCAAAATGCATCCCCCCGGGGGGAACATTCCACCAACTCCAATCGCCCCCGACCACAAGACGGAAAGTACTAACCCAAGCTCGTCACAGATGCCAAACACCCGGCAAATTCATGGTATTTTGATACGAATTCTCCCATCATGAACCTTTGACCTGATGGTTGTTGAGAGCTACTATCGCTGTGTTCGGTATGATTGAACCGGAACCGTTTCATCATGATTTCATCAAGATCAGGAGAGCTCATGGACGCCAAAGTTCTGCAGCAGAATCTCCTCGAGCTCATCCGCCGGACCAGCAGCCAGCTGCCGACGGATGTGGCGCGGGTCATCGACAAAGGATGGCGCAAGGAGAAGAAGGATTCGTCGGGCAAGTACGCCCTCGAAGTGATCAGGGAAAATATCGGCATGGCCAAAGTGAAGAGTCAGCCTCTTTGCCAGGACACCGGTGCCATCATCTGCTACGCGGATTTGCCTGCGTGGATGGATGAGAAGACATTCAAAAAAGCCTACGACAAGGCTGTGGTCCAGGCCACCAAAATCGGGTATTTGAGACAGAACTCGGTGGACTCCATCACCGGCGAAAACTCAGGCACCAATCTTGGTCCCGGCAATCCCACCTATCATTTTCATCCGGTCAAGGGCAAGAGTCTGAAGGTCCGCATGATGCTCAAGGGTGGTGGCAGCGAAAATATGAGTGTTCAGTACAGTCTGCCTGATAACCGTATTGGCGCCGGGCGGGATCTGGCCGGTGTGCGCAAGTGTTTGCTTGATGCGGTGCTTAACGCTCAGGGTAAGGGCTGCGGTCCGGGAATCCTGGGAGTTTGCATTGGTGGAGATCGGGGCAGCAGCTTCGTGGCCGCCAAGGAGGAATTCTTCCGCACTCTCGATGATGTGAACGAAGACAAACGCCTGGCCAAAATGGAAAAACAGATTTTGAAGGAAGCCAACAGCCTGGGCATCGGTCCCATGGGCTTTGGCGGGGAAACCACTTTGCTGGGAGTGAAAATCACTCACCGCAACCGGGTGCCCGCCTCGTTCTTCGTTTCGGTGGCCTACATGTGCTGGGCTTTCCGTCGCAATGGAATCATGATGAATGAAAACGGGAAAATTTCCCGCTGGTTATACGAATCCTAGGAGGAGTGGATCATGTTGCTTGAAGCACCTTTCACTGAAGAGAAGATCCGCGCCCTGAAAGTTGGCGACAAGGTTGAGATCACAGGTTTGATCTTCACCGGTCGCGACGCGGTTCATAAGTATCTGCACGACGGAGGCAAACCTCCGGTCGATTTGATGAACAGCATTATTTACCACTGCGGTCCCGTGGTGGTGAAGGAAAAGGGCAAGTGGGTGGTCAAGGCCGCCGGGCCCACCACCAGCATCCGCGAAGAACCTTATCAGGGTCCTTTGATGGAGCAGTTTGGTATCCGCGCTGTCATCGGCAAGGGTGGTATGGGGCCCAAGACCCTGGAGTACTGCAAAAAGGTGGGTGGAGTTTATTTCCATGCCATCGGTGGCGCAGCCCAGGTTCTTGCTGAACGGGTGGTTGATGTGCCGGATGTGCACATGATGGAAGAGCTGGGCGCACCGGAAGCCATCTGGGAATTTGTTGTGGATAAATTTCCGGTGGTGGTGACCATGGATTCCCATGGGAATTCGTTGCATGAGGAAGTTTTGAAAGCTTCCACTGAGAAGCTGGAGAAGCTGCTGGCATAGATGTTGATTTGATACAAATCCCCATGGCATGTTCAGTGCTGTGGGGATTTCTCTTTATTACAGAGGAAATTCTGGAAATAGTGGCAGGTGTGTTGTAGGGTTTCGTCAATGTTTTACGGGTTTATTGCCTTGGATTGCCGTCTATCAAGAATTGGAGACCAGATTGTCACAGGATATAAGAAATAGTGAAGCCGTGGCTGCTGACGAATCTCAAGCAGGTTTTGGTTTACCGCAGGTGCTGAATATTCTGTTCAGGGGCCGGCGAATTATTTTTTATCTGACTTTATTGGGCCTTCTGGCCGGTGTGGCCTATGGCCTCATCACCAAGCCCCTGTACCGGGCCACGGCTCAGGTTCGGCCTGGTATTGTTTCCTATTCTGAAAATGGTGCTCCTATTAGGGAATGGGCACTCAAAGACATTGTGCGTTGGTTTCGCACGGGGCTGTTCTGGGATGAGATGCGTGAGGTTGCTCCATTTGATGAGGCCCCGGGTGCGCCCATCATCCTGGCTGAATTTATTTCATCGGGACCCCAATCCCGTGGCGGCAATGTGGTCACCTTGACCAATCTTTCTCCTGATCCATTGCATGCGGTGAAAGCTCTCGAATTGGCTATCGCAACGTTCAACCGCGAAGGCAGCCAGGACAGCACCGCCAGCACTTTGCAGCTGACCATTGGGGGTGCGGAAATCCGGAAGAAGAAAATTGAATTTGAGATGGACAAAGTTGCTGGTGAAATGGAACGCACAAGTCTTAAAGTTAAAAATATTGAAACAGAGATTCTAAAGGTTGATGCAGAGGAAAAACGTATCAACGGAGAAATAGAATATTTGCAATACGGCAGGCAATGGCGGTTGGCGGCAGTGAAAAAAACCCTGGCTGAGGCTGAAGAAGCCCGGGCTCGCCAGACCGATGCTGAGGCTTTGTTGAAATCCTTTCTGGACAGTGAGTCCGCCGGAACCATTTCTCCGTCAGCAGGAGACAGTCCTGTTGATGCCATTTTGTTACAATCGGTTCAGCGCAACGAAGCTGCTTTGGCCGGAGAACTGTTGACTACGGTGAACGAATTGGGTTCCTACATTTTCAACCGGTCAGTTTATGCAGACAGTTTGCGTGAATATGCGGCGGAAATTCAGGCTGAAATCATTGGTCTGGAGCTGGAAAAATCAGTGGATCTTGCCCAGGAAAGAGCAGCTTTTCAATTGCAGATCGATGATCTGATTGTTGTGCGCGATGTTGATTTGAAAAGCAAAATAGATCACCTGACATCTGATCTACAGGCCGAGCAGAATCAGCTTGATATGCTGTCTCCTCTGGAGCAGGTCGGGCACGTATCTGTTTCTCAGAAACCTGTGCGACCCAGGAAAATGCGCGCTCTGGTCATTTTGACGGTGTTGGCATTCATGGGATCCATCTTCGTCGTGTTTGTCTGGGAATTTCTGCGCAAAAACCGAGCGGCTATCATGGCTGAAAATACGGGACGATGAAGCTTCAAAATCTTTTGAAGCTGATTCTGCTGACATTGGCCTTCACCAATTCGGCCACGCTGCCTATTGGTTTCCCTTTGAAGATTTATGAAGGGGTTGGTTTTCTGGCCCTGGTTTTGTTGCTGCTAGGCGGTGGATTCCGGTTGGGCCGAAGTCAGCGTATTCCCTTGCTGTGGGGCGTATTCTTCTTTGGCAGCATGATTGCATCAGCCTGGGGCCTTAATGAATTGTGGGCCCGCGATTTGAGTATGCTGGAATGGGCTCATGGCCGG
>JAOZJV010000916.1 GCA_029935695.1 Candidatus Krumholzibacteriia bacterium
AAGCAAGCCATCCACCTCGCCGACCAACTCCTCCGCGCTGTTTTTTTGGATGATATCCATATTCAGTTGCGGTCTGTCAAAAAAGCCGTCCAACAGGAGGACCAAAGTGCTTATTTATCTCATCCCAGCCGCCGGAGTTTTGGCGTTGCTCTTTGCAGCGTTTAAAGCATCCTGGGTTAAGAGCCAGGATCCCGGTGATGAGAAGATGGTGGCCATCGCCGGCCATATTCAAGAAGGCGCTATGGCCTTCCTCAAGCGCGAGTACTCTGTGCTTGCCATTTTCGTTGTTATTGTGGCTGTTCTGCTGGCGTTTGGTAATGCCAGTCTTGAAAACTCACACTGGCTTATTGGTGTGTCCTTTACTCTGGGAGCCGTGGCCTCTGGTCTTGCCGGCTTCATCGGAATGAAGATTGCCACCCTGGCCAATGTCCGTACCACCAACGCTGCCCGCGACAGCCTGAACAAGGCTCTTGAGGTTGCTTTCAGTGGTGGCGCGGTCATGGGCATGGTCGTTGTCGGCCTGGGCGTGATCGGTCTGAGCGTGCTTTATATTGCCTACACCCAATTGTACGGCGATACCTGGGGTGTTAACCGCATCATCCAGGTGATCTCCGGGTTCTCCCTGGGCGCCAGCTCCATCGCGCTGTTTGCCCGTGTGGGTGGCGGTATTTTCACCAAGGCTGCCGATGTTGGCGCCGATCTGGTGGGAAAAATTGAAGCGGGAATTCCTGAAGATGATCCGCGCAACCCTGCCGTCATCGCTGACAACGTTGGTGACAACGTGGGCGACGTGGCCGGCATGGGTGCCGATCTGTTCGAGAGCTATGTCGGATCCATTGTTGGTTCCATGATCCTGGGTGCTATCTTCCTGCCTGCTGGTAATCTGAGTGGCGTTCTGCTGCCTCTGGTGCTGGCTGCCGTGGGAATCATCGTTTCCATCATTGGTACTTTCTTTGTGAAGACCAAAGAGGGTGGCAACCCTCAGACAGCTTTGAACCTTGGTACTTTCGGTGCTGGTGGAATCATGATGATTGCTTCCTACTTCGTCATCACCATGATGCTTCCTGCCCAGTGGGTTTTCAACGGTCTGACTTTCACCCCCATGGGTGTTTTCATTGCCACCGTTGTTGGTCTGGCCGGCGGTATTGCCATTGGTATGATCACCGAATATTACACCGCTGAGGACAGGGCTCCTGTTCTGGGTATTGCCAAAGCCAGTGAGACCGGGGCGGCCACCAACATCATCCGCGGCCTGGGT
>JAOZJV010000390.1:0-331 GCA_029935695.1 Candidatus Krumholzibacteriia bacterium
GTAGGACAAATTGAAAATACCATTTACAATTTACAAAAAACCTGAAATACTACCTGACATTGCACATAAAGGCCTGATTTATTCTTGGGAGTTTCAAAATGATCAACCGCACACTTCTCCCCTTCCTGCAAAAACAGGCTCAAATTTATCCTGTGGTGAGCTTGACCGGACCGCGCCAATCCGGGAAAACCACTTTGGTCAAACAGGCTTTCCCAGATTTTGGGTACTCTAACCTGGAGGATCCTCAACAAAGAAATTACGCCCAAGAAGACCCAATTGAGTTCCTGGGACAATTTCCCGCTGGCATGATCATTGATGAGGCCCAGAGAGT
>JAOZJV010000390.1:341-4143 GCA_029935695.1 Candidatus Krumholzibacteriia bacterium
GAACCCACTAAATTCTCGGTCGTGTCTTGCCAGGCGGGTTTAACATGGAATTTTTACGGGAACGAAAGAGGAATACCAAAAATTTCCCGCTGGCATGATCATTGATGAGGCCCAGAGAGTCCCTGAATTATTTTCCTTCATCCAGGTTCTAGTTGATCAGACCGGGGAAACCGGACAGTTCATTCTCACCGGTTCACACAATTTTTTGCTGATGAAATCTATCAAACAGTCGTTGGCCGGAAGGGTGGCGACCCTTCACCTCTTGCCCCTGTCACTGGCCGAACTCCAAAATCGACCAGCCCTGGATCTCGGCACTGTCGGTTTTTCATTACCCAAGTGTGACGCGGAAAATAAGCCTGACTTGCTTTCCACTCTGCACGATGGAGGTTACCCGCGAATACATGACCAGAAAATTTCACCTGGTGACTGGATGGCCAACTATGTGCGGACTTATGTCGAAAGAGATGTTCAGGAAGTGCTCAGGGTTTCGGATCTTGAAGTTTTTGGCCGCTTCCTCGGATTGTGTGCAGGCAGATCCGGTCAATTGATTCCTGTGGAAGTTAAGTCAGGAACGCACCGGCTGCATGGTTTATTCCTGGAAGGTTGTATAGCCGCCCAGGACCCTGGGTTCATATTCGCCGCCAAAGCAAAAACCCCCACTCCCAAATGGAAGCAGGGGCTTAAAAAATTCAATAAATCTCAGTCAACTACATCCCAGCACTCAACAACTTAACAGCCGTTGTGGCCAACTCCGTAGCCTGCCCAAAGAACAACCCCAACCCAAGAGTAGGAATCGCACAAACAGCCAGCACCACATACTGCAACCAATGCAGCTTCAGCGGCGTCCTATCATCATTCTCATCAAGCTTCACCAGGAACATAGCCTTCACAACTTTAAAGTAGTAATAAAGCCCAACCACCGAGTTCAACCCAGCCACAGCCACCAGCCAATACAGATCCTTATCCATAGCAGCAGCGAACAAGTAGAACTTACCAATGAACCCTGCAAACGGCGGCACACCAGTCAGCGAAGCCAGGAAAACCACCATCATGGCGCCGGCCCACGGAGCCCGGAATCCAATACCACGGTAATCCCGCAAATCTTCACTCTTAATATGGTTATTCATGGACGCCACATAGAAGAAAGCACCCAAATTCATCAGCGTATAAACCAGCAGATAGAACAGGATGGCAATCAAACCAGCTTCACTCAGCAGCACAAAGCCCATGAGCAAATAACCCACGTGCGCAATACTCGAATAAGCCAGCAGGCGCTTCACATTTTCCTGACGCAGCGCCACCAGGTTACCGTAGGTCATGGTCACGGCAGAGATCACAGCCAGCAACAGAGGCCAGTTGATCTGGGCCACCAGATTACTGCTCGCAGCAGCATCCGGACCCACAGCCAAAGTGGTGTAGAAGAACCGGATCATCAACGCGAAACCAGCGGCCTTGGGACCCACCGAGAATAGGGCCGCCACCGGAGTGGGCGCCCCTTCATACACGTCGGGGCACCAGAAGTGGAAGGGCACCGCGGCGACCTTGTAACTCATGCCAACGAAGACCAGAATCACGGCCACCAGCAATCCAAAGCTGTCCACATTGCCGGTCATCAGAGCGGCACGCATACCATCAAAACTCATGCTGCCGGTCATGCCGTAAAGCAACGACAAACCGTAGAGCATAATGCCACTGCTGACAGCACCGAACAGCACATACTTCAAACTGGCTTCAGTACTGCGCAAGCTGCCGCGCATATAACCAGCCATGACGTAACTGATCAGACCGACACCTTCCATGGACAGGAAGAGCATCAGCATGTCGCGGGCTTCGGCCATGACGCACATGGCGGCGGTCATCATCACGGTCAGGGCGAAGAACTCGCCTTTGTTCTCCCGGCCCTTGCCCATGATCTCTTCACTGGTCCAGGCGAACAAGACTGTTGCCAGGCCGGTGAAGATAAACAGCAGACGGAAGAAGGCGGCCATGCCATCGACGATCATCAGATCGCCCATGATGGTTTGCGCCGGACCACCGAGACCCTGGATGGTGTAGAAGCCGGCCAGCAGCAAACCGATCACCGAGATGATCATCGGCACCACAGGACGACGGCCACGCACCACCAGATCGCCAATCAACGCAGCCAGGAAGGTCAGGCACAGAACTGCCTCGGGCAGCCAATGTGCCATGTCCGACCAACTGGGGATGTTCACATTCAACAGTTCCATCCAGGAACGCTCCTCTGCAAGTGGCGGACTATCCCGCCACCGCCTTGATCAGTTCAGTCATTGATACCTTCATCAGATTCAGCAAAGGCATGGGGTACACACCCAGAATCAGAACGATAATTCCGATGGGCACGAGGGTGAAAAGCTCCCTGGTGCTGATCTCGGGAATGTCATCATATTTATCGTTTTTGGGGCCGAGGAAAACGCGCTGCAGCATCCACAACACATAAGCGGCACCGATGATGATACCCAGGGCGCTGATCATTGCCACGGTCTGGAAGGCCGGGAATGTACCCATGAAGATCATCGCTTCACCGATGAAACCGTTCAGACCGGGCAGGCCCAGAGCGGCGAACAAAGCGAAGCTGAAAACGCTGAAGTAGACGGGCATTTGCATACCCAGTCCACCAAAGCCGTCGATGTTTCTGTGATGAGCGCGATCGTAGATAACACCCACAGCGAGGAACATCATGGCCGTGATTGTGCCGTGAGCAAACATCTGGAAGACTGCGCCGTTAAGAGCAGCCTGGGCTGAAGGTAAGTCCAGTCCAATTTTAGCTGCCGCACCCATGCCCAGCATCACGTAACCCATGTGCGAGACCGAAGAATAAGCCACGAGCTTCTTCATGTCCGTCTGGGCCATGGCGCAGTACGCGCCGTAGAGAATGTTGATCGCCCCCATAATTACCATGGCGTAAGCGAACCACTGGGCCTGATCAGGCAAAATCGGGTAACTGATGCGGAGGATACCGTAGGTACCCATCTTCAGCAGCACACCGGCCAGAATAACAGACACGGCAGTGGGCGCCTCGACGTGTGCGTCGGGAAGCCATGTATGGAACGGGAAGGCCGGGATCTTGATAGCGAACCCGATGAACAGCCCGAACCAGATCAGGTGACGGATGTTCGCAGCCTGCAACCAGGTATTGTGATTAGCCTGGTCCATCATGTGCAACATGTTGAACGTATGGCCACCTGTTTCCGGGTCTATGGTGTTCAGATACAGGGCGATCATCGCCAACAGCATCAGCACCGAACCGGCCAGGGTGTACAGGAAGAACTTGATGGCGGCGTACTCACGACGCGGGCCACCCCAGATACCGATCAGGAAATACATCGGCAGCAGCATCACTTCCCAGAACACGTAGAACAGGAAGAAATCCAGGGCGCAGAAAACGCCGAACATACCAGCTTCCAGGATCAAGAAGAGGGCGAAATAGCCCTTAACCGACTTGTCGATTTTCCAGGAGGCGATGATACAGATGAACGAGAGCAACGCAGTCAGCAGCATCATGGGCACGGACAAGCCGTCGATTCCCATGAAGTACTCAATGTTGAAGCTCTTGATCCAGGTGTAGTGCTCGACAAACTGGAATCCGGTGGCACTTCTATCAAAGGTGATAAAAAGTTGCACAGCCAGAATCAACGGTACGGCAGCGGCGGCCGCAGCCGTCGTCTTAATGATCTCCTTCTTTTCAGAAGGAATGAAAGCGATCACAGCCGCCCCAATGACCGGGAAAAAGGTCATCCAGGATAGAATGTGCTCACCCATGCGTGGCGCTCCTCTCGGGTGT
>JAOZJV010000391.1 GCA_029935695.1 Candidatus Krumholzibacteriia bacterium
ATGAAACGGGAGCTGCCATTGCTGCCGGTGGGAAGAGGGTTGTTTTTGGCTGAGGGGGAAGGGAGGAATGCAGTTTTTGCTGCTGGCCTGGGGCATGATGTGGTGGCGGTGGATAACAGTGTTGTGGGCAAGAGGAAGGCATTGGAGCTGGCTGTGCAGGCCGGGGTTGAGATTGAGTATCGGTGTGAGGATTTGGTGGCTGCGGAGTGGGATCTGGAGCAGTGGGATTTTGTGGTGCTTTGTTTTGCGCATTTGCCGCCGGAGGTGATGCCGGGGGTGCATCGTCGCGTGTCTGGGTGTTTGAAGCCTGGAGGGCGGTTGTTTCTGGTTTCATTTGCGAAAAGCCAGTTTGGGAGGAAATCGGGTGGACCGCCGAGGTTGGAGTGGTTGCATGATGTTGGGGAGTTGCGCCAGGAGTTTGCAGGTTTGGAGTGGGACAGGCTGGTGGAGTGTGAGGCGGATTTGCGGGAGTCAGTTGGGCATATTGGGGAGGCTATGGTGATTGAAGGGGTTGGAGGGAAGAATTAGGCTTGGGCTGGAATTTTGGCTTTTATTAAAATTTTGTCGATATTTTGTTGACACAACTTAAAATTTCTTTGATAATACAAGAAAGGGGTTCTTATGCCATATATAAAACGAAAATTAGAAATTTATCTTAACGCATTAGTTACCCAAGATGTATCAACCACGGGGGTAATTCTTGTAGAGGGAGCTCGCCAAGTTGGAAAAACCACTCTGACCCAAAGAGTTATTAAAAATTCAGGACGAAAATTTCATGCGATCGATCTTGAAGAGAACACGCTTCTGAGGCTGAATATTGATAATTGTGGCCGGTTTCAGGATTTTGAAGAACTCTTGGCTGATGAATTGGATTTTCATTCTGGTGATGGGGCAGTCTTATTTATCGATGAGGCCCAGGAAAGCCAACAGCTTGGCCGATTTGTTCGATATATGAAAGAGCGGTGGCAGGGTGTTCAAGTCCTTCTCACTGGATCATCACTGACAAGGTTGTTTCGTGGCGATACTCGGTATCCAGTGGGGCGTGTGATGCGTCTTCATGTGGCTCCTTTCGATTTCTCGGAATTTTTGACAGCCATAGGCAGCAAGCGATTTGTGGAATACCTGTCCGGGAATCAAAACCAGATTTCTGTACAGAGGCACCAACGTTTACTGAATTTATATGACCAGTTTTTATCTGTCGGGGGAATGCCGGAAGTTGTCCTGATTCATGCAGCTGCTGGTGATTATTCTCGACGTCAGTTGGAGCTTATTGCCGATTTGCAGTCAGATTTCCTGCGTCTATTCGGCGAAGATGATATCGATACAGTGATGAACTGTTTAGGAAGCGTGGCCAACTTTGTCGGGTCACCTTCAAAAATTTCCACCGTCATCAAATCTTCTCAAAATAAGAATCGAAAAAAGGCGGAAAGTGTTTTTGCTCGTCTTGAACAATGGGCCATCATTCTTAATGCAGTTCAACGCGGGCCAAGTCCGGAATCTACTCACGCCTACCATCCCAAACGTTATCTGTTCGACACCGGTCTGTTGCGACAATTACGGGAAGCTGCAGTTCCCCGGATTAGTATTCTTGATACTATTGAAATGGCTCAAAGGCGACCGTTGGGAGGGGTTTTGGAGAACCAGGTAGCCATTGCACTTCATCATCAAATGGGAGTTTTGCGAGGTTGGAAAAGATCATCATCCGGAAGAGAAATTGATTTTGTAGTGGAGCAGCGGAATCTTAATATTCCTATAGAGTGCAAAGCTGCTCTTAAGATAAAAATGACTCATTTGAGGGGATTGCGAGCATATTTGGAAAGTTATGATCTGAAATTTGGGGTGGTTGTTAGTTTTGCCCCGTATCAGCAAATTCAGGTGGATGGGCGGGTGATTTTAAATATTCCGGCTTATTTGTTTTCTACTATTTTGGGGAACGGGCTGGATCCGGGATTTGGTGGGGAGGCCTAAATTTTTAATATCGCCCGCCGGAGGCAATTAAAAGCCCACGACTAATAGCCGTGGGCCTTGTCTCAATTTTGGATGATTTAAATTAGAAAACCCCACCCACGGCAATCCGAGACCAATCTTCAAAACTGCCACCTTCAGGTCCTGCCTCAGGGGCAATCATATCTTTCAATTCACTGACAGCAATCCACTTAGCCTGATGCGGCTCGGCCTGGGCGCTGACCAATTCCATGATTTCTTCATCACTGCCGGGCAATGCATCCAAAGACACGCGGAAAACAATCCCGAAATGCACACTGGAAACATCTTCACTGTCACTGTTGATGAAGCCCATCATTTTCAAAGCATCGGGTCCAGGAAAAAGGCCGGTTTCTTCTTCCATTTCCCTCAAAGCAGTTGTCATCACCAGGTCGGTATTTTCCTGACGGTCAATGGGTTCCACGTGCCCGCCAAACCCAACAGACCACATTCCGCCCAGGCGAGCCTCAGTGTGCTTGACCTTACGCTGGTAGCAAAGAACCCGGGTGTCGTCGCCAAAGCCGCGTTGCAGCATGAGGTAGGGGATGATCTGCTTATAGTGCGAATTGACTTCCATGTAATCGCGCTCGGCGAAGAACAGGCGGTCGGTAATCTGGTTCATATTTACGGCATCCGGCGCCAGAAATCCTTGAGGACTGAGACCGGGAAAAAGATGCTTTCGTTCAACTACGAGAATGACGCGCACGTCAGGTCCTTTCGATTAATGGATGTGCCTCTGTCGCCAGCAATGCACGTCTGTGGTTTAAGTGTCTCTCAAGGTTGTCACTTGCTTTTTTCAGGTATTTTTGAAATTGATCAACTTCTTCATTGTTCAGGCTGTCGATAATAACGGATTCAGTCTCCTCAACGATACTATTCATTTGTTCCGTGAACGCAAGAGAGAGTTTGGTTGCCCTCAGTGAGTGACTTTTCTGGTCATTGATGCAGGATCTCTTTTCGACATAGCCGGCATATATGAGAATTCGAACAGCACGGGAGACGGTGGATTTATCCAGCTTGAGTTGTCTTGAAATTCTACCCTGACTGATGCCAGGTGAAGCAATGATTTGGGTTAGGATGGCTAATTGACCAGGTCCCAGGCCAAGAAACTCCAATTCGTGGCCAAGAAGTTCCTGAACTCGCTGGCCCAAATTACGAATGAGATTCACGATGAGTGTTTGGTTCATGTTATCTCCGAAAAATGGTTGCCCCCGCAACTATTTTATGAGCTCTATTGGGCAAAAGAGCTGAACAAAATAGTTGCGGGGGCAACGATATTGGTGAGACTACCATAGCAACATAGTTTCCGCAGGACTGCCCACCGAGCCTAAGGCAAGAATCGTCCCACATTAGCCAACTTCTGGGGCAGGTATTCCTCAATCACATAATTCAACCCATGCTTGGCCAGGGCCTGCTGTTCCGCACGAACTCCCATTTTGATCATCTGCTGCAGGGCCAGTTGCCAGCTGCGATAATGCAGCACAAACGGATCGTTCTTCAGCGCATCCTTGGCCCGTTTGATGTCCACTTCCTTCAGCGGATGCGTGGGCAGCTGATAATCGATGATATCCTGGGGCGTGATGCCCAGCATGTGCGCCTGGGGCACGCAGAAATACTCGTTCAGGTGCGCCGCGTTACCGCTGCCAACTTTCAGGGTGCGGTAAATGTTGCTGTATCCATAAGGGTCACCATCAACAAAGACGTACACCGGCAGGCCGTGGCTGTCTGCCAGTCGCCGCACAAAACGGCGGCAGGCACGGGTGGGCACGCCACCGAGGCTGATCAGGATGCAGTTGGAGTTTTTCCAGTAGTTGTGCTTCACCAAACGCTGGAACATACCGGCGGTCTCGATGCAGAGGATGAACTGGGCGTCGGTCTCGAATTCCAGCTGCTCCACCGAGATGGGGATGCTGTAGGCGCCGCTGCCGAACCGCGTGCAGTCGATGCGCAGTTTTTCGCCGGTGTCCCGGTCCTGGTCGATGACCACCAGGTTGCCGGCCACGTCACCGCCCTTTTCCTCGGGCACGAAGCCGAGTTGCTCGCGGTTGACGCCGAAGAAGGCCTCCACGTCTTCCATCACCGTGTCGGATTCGGGCTGTTCGTGGAACCGGGCATCGCCCCAGTTCTTGCTCACGTAATAGGCTTCCCGCTTGGTGGCCT
>JAOZJV010000917.1 GCA_029935695.1 Candidatus Krumholzibacteriia bacterium
GTGGTGATTTCAATCTACGATATCCGAGGACGCAAAGTCGTTGATTTGGTTGATGGAGTTTATTCCCGTGGCCCTCATTCGGTGATTTGGCACAGCAAAAACCAGCAAGGCTAGCAAGTGGAGTATTTTTTCCTCCTCTTGTCGCTCCGGCTTGGACTACATTAGGCAGTTGTTCCAGTTTCGAAGGATAATCTGACGTTCATTGGCTCGGGAAATACAAGTACAATTATTGGACCCACAGAGATGTATCTGCCGGTGTTTCTCTGGACGATAACCCCATACCGTCTTATCCTAACCAGCAACAATCTTATCTTTCTCCCCTTTAGAAAGGCCCAAACCGTGAGCGATGCCGCCAGAATCGATGAACTCAGGGAAAACTACACTGCCATGCGCACCGAGCTTGCCAAGGTCATCGTTGGCCAGGAAAGCGTCATCGAAGAAATGATGATTGCCCTTTTCTCCGGCGGACACGTTCTGCTTGAGGGTGTTCCGGGATTGGCCAAAACACTGCTCATCAGCAGTCTGGCCCGGGTCATGGATCTGAAATTCAACCGCATCCAGTTCACCCCCGATCTCATGCCCAGCGACATCATCGGATCGGAAATTCTGGAAGAGGACCACGGCACCGGTCGCCGTGAATTCAAATTCATCAAGGGACCCATTTTCGCCAACGTCATCCTGGCTGATGAGATCAACCGGACACCGCCCAAAACCCAGGCCGCTTTGCTGCAGGCCATGCAGGAGAGGGAAGTGACCACCAGTGGCCAAACTTTCACTCTCGATGCTCCTTTCTTTGTGCTGGCCACCCAGAACCCCATCGAGCAGGAGGGAACCTATCCTCTGCCCGAGGCCCAGCTCGACCGGTTCATGTTCAATGTCCTGATCGACTATCCCAACTTCAGTGATGAAGTATCCATCATCGAAAACACTACGGGCGCCGAGGAAATCAACCTCGAAAAAATCATTGATGCTGCCGGTGTGCTGGCCAACCAGCAGGTCATTCGGCAGGTGCCCGTCGCTGCCAACATCACCGAGTTTGCCGTCAAGCTGGTGCGCGCCACCCGTGTCGGCAGTGGAGAAGAAGGCAAGGCTGCCAGCGAATTTCTGGCCTGGGGTGCCGGGCCGCGGGCGGCTCAATTCCTGGTTCGCGGCGCCAAAACCCGGGCTCTGATCGACGGCCGACCCACTCCCGATCTGGAAGACATCCGCCGCCTGGCTTTGCCTGTACTGCGGCACCGCATCGTCTCGAACTTTT
>JAOZJV010000392.1 GCA_029935695.1 Candidatus Krumholzibacteriia bacterium
GAATCGGATGATGGGGAACATTCGGGCAACATCGAGAATGACATCGGTGACGGCCTTGCGCACTTCCGGAAGCAGGAAATTCAACTGGGCGGTGTCGTTCCAGGGCATGCTGGTGCCGTCGTTGCCGTGGTAGATGTAACGGGTGTGGCCGGTGTTGTTGTCCACCCGCTGAAAGACCACCGAGGCGTCGCGCTGATCCCAGTAACCATCTTCAATGCGCACGCTGACGTTAGGATCGTCGCACAGGTCGCCGCCAGTGAAATCGTAGGCCGGGAAGGGCGGATGTTCGGCCTGCAGGAACCACTCGGGATGCTCAATAACCCAGCGGCTGTCAATGCCCATGTGGTTGGGCACCATGTCGCTGGCCAGGCGGATGCCGCGCTGGCCTGCACGGTCGGCAAGGTTCTGGTAAGCACCCTGGCCACCCAGATCTTCTGCAATGTGATAGTCGCGCAGGGCGTAAGCGCTGGCGGCGGCGTCGGGGTTGCCCAGGTACTGTTTGATCAGGCGTGAAGATTCGGATCGTTCCCACAAGCCGATGAGCCACAAACCGGTGATGCCCCAGCGGGCCAGTTTGTCCAACTCCTGATCGGGAATATCAGCCAGGGTGCGCACGGGACGGCCGTACTCTTTGGACAACTGATCCAGCCACACATAGACCGACTTGGCCATCAGCACCACGTTGCTCATCCAGTCGGCGTCTTTGCTGAATGCTTCTGGTTCGGGTTCGGTTTCACTCCAGCCGGGCGACCCTGGACCAAATTCCAACACTGGTGGCGGGCCGGGTTCTCCGCTGCGCTGCACATCTATTTCCTTGAGCACATCGAGAGCAAATTGCAGACGCTGGAGGAGCTCTTCGGGCAGCAGGTGGGACCAGGTCTGGCGGATGAATTCAATCTGGCCGCTCAGGGAATCAGGGCTGGCCAGCATGGGGCCCCGCAACAGGTGCACCAGGCTGCCGCCTTCTCCACCAGCGGGTTCAAATTCTTCGAGATAATCTTCGAGACCGGTGATGAAAGGAACGAAGGATGCCTGACGGCGCAGCTCGTCATCATCAAAAAGATGCACGGCCTCAGTGGCGGCAGGATTTGACGTGTTGAGGAAAAGCAAAAGCATTTCCAGGGTGGCCTGGTCGTGGCCATCGGCGGCAGTCAGAAAGTCGCGGCCGGTGCGGCGGGCCAGCTGCACTTCAAGGGGTGGAAAGAGCTCCACAAAAGATCGGTACAGAGCCGTGACCGCTTCGGTTCCCAAACGTTGATTAGCCCACTGGCGGCATCGTTGCAGGCAGCCGGGATTATCCCGGTTTACATAGCTGTCGGCCACGAAACGCAACACCATGTTGATGGTGCGCAAAGCCAGCAGGGTTTCGGCGTGGGTCGCCGGCAGACCTTCGGATTGACGGGCGGGATCATCGTTGATCCGGTCACTCAGTTTACGGATCTCATAGGACGGGTCGGCAGGGGATTGAACCAGCTCATCAGACAACACCGAGCGCACGGCGTACCGGTGCCAGGTGCGGTCTGAAAGGGGAAATCCAAATACAAAATAATCAGAGTTGGGCTTCTGCTTACTGCTCTTAGCCAAGGGATTGCCTTTCCTACTTGATTCCTGCCGCTCAATCGGGATAATTGAGTGATACGTTTTCAAGGGCCGCCGGATCCATCGTTCCGGTGTCTTATTATCAGCCAAGACCAGAAAATGACAAGGTCCATGTGGCAGCGAAAGGACAAAGCGTGAAAAAGAAGATTCGCATCGGCAACGCGGGTGGGTATTGGGGCGACGATCTGGATGCCCTGTATCGCCAGCTAAAGGGCGGCGACCTCGATTACATCACCATGGATTTCCTGGCCGAAATCACCATGTCCATTCTGCGCAAGCAACAGCTCAGAAATCCTGCTTTGGGTTATGCCAAAGATTTTCTGACCCAGCTGGAAACCTGCATGCCCCTGATTGTGGACAAAAATGTGCGCGTGATCACTAACGCGGGAGGCATCAATCCCGTTGGTCTGGGTCGTGAAATCCTGAAATTGGCCCGCCGGCAGGGCTATGACATCAAAGTGGGCGTGGTTTACGGGGATGATATCACCAACCAGCTGTACGAACTGACTGCCGCCGGTGAAAAATTCACCAACATGGAAAACGGAGCCGATTTTGCCGGTGTGCGTCATCAGGTGACCTCGGCCAACGTCTATCTGGGCGCTGAGCCCGTGGTCGCGGCCCTGGATGCCGGATGCCAGATCATCGTCACCGGCCGGGTCACCGATACGGGCATCACCATGGCTCCCATGATTCACGAATTCGGCTGGGCCATGGACGATTGGGATCTGATGGCCTCGGGCCTGGTGGCAGGCCACATCATCGAATGCGGAGCCCAGGGTTCTGGTGGTAATATTACCGACTGGGAAGATGTTCCCAGTTTCCACAACATCGGTTACCCCATCATCGAGATGCACAAGGACGGGACATTCTACGTCACCAAGCACGCCCGCACTGGCGGTCTGATCTGCGAAAAATCCGTCAAAGAGCAGCTGGTGTACGAAATGGGCAACCCTGCCCAGTACATTTCTCCCGACTGTGTGGCCTACTTCGACACCATTAAGGTGGCTGAAGTGAAGACCAACCGGGTGAAAATCTCCGGTGTTCGCGGTGGACCGTCTCCCGCCATGCTGAAAGTTTCCATGTCTTATGAAGATGGCTGGAAGGCTGCCGGCGAAGTTTTGATCAGCGGTCCGAATGTGCGCAAAAAAGCTGAAGTGGTTGAGTCAATATTTTGGAAAAAGGTTGGTCATAAGTTTGAAAAGACGCACACCGCCCTGGTGGGCGCCGGGTCCATCTGGCCCGATCGTCTTTCCTCTTATGAGCCCAATGAGATCTATCTGCGCTTTGGCGTGTGCGATCACGATCTGAACAAGATCAACGATTTCAGCAAGGCTCTGCCCGCGCTGATTCTGGCCGGACCTTCGGGCATGGCCGTCAGCACCGGAGGCCGCCCAAGGGCCCAGGGCGTGGTGGCTTATTGGCCCGCCCTGATCCGCAGGGACCACTGCAGCGCCAAGGTTCTGGTTCTGGGCACCGATGGGCAGGAAGATTTCAGCGAGATCCAATTCCCCATGCGCGACGGCATGGGCGACCCTGTTTTCAGCGACGAGCCCAAGGTGGCGCGCACTCCCCGCAAGCATAAAGGTGCCTTGAAAGAGGTGTCTTTGAGCAAGCTGTGTTATGCCCGCAGCGGCGACAAGGGCGACATGTGCAACATTGGTTTGCTGGCCCGTTCTCCTTTGGTTTATGACTGGATTCAGGAGAACATCACCGCACGCATGGTGAAACGTTTCTTCAAGGGCAAGGTCCTGGGCAAAGTCACCCGCTTTGAGCTGGACAACCTGCAGGGATTGAACTTTCTCATGGATGGATCTTTAGGTGGTGGTGGCACCACAAGTCTCTTGGTGGATCCTCAGGGGAAAACCATGAGCCAGGCGCTGCTGCAGATGAAGGTGAAAGTGCCTTCTTCGGTGCTGAAAGATCTTAGCTGAGCAGGTTGGTGAAGTTCATTTGAATGGTGGCGGCTCCTCAATGGGAGCCGCCACAAACGTCCTCAGTTAGTTCATCACATGCTCATTTTTTGCATTGTAGACGTACCAGTCGCCGTTATCCCGTGGGATCACAACTTCAACCTGGGTATGTTTGGGGCCGATTTCGTCCCAGACTTCGACATACCGAGCCGGATTACTGCCGGCGTGCATGGGGAAGAAGGTCGTGGCGCCGAACTTGTCCAGGGTGTAGTCGATGCCTGTGCGCACCGCCACCTGATCGCCGAAGTTGCAGCCGGTGGTGGGCAACATGGTCAGGTCCGGGTGGAAACCGGCCTCTACCAGATACTCGATTTCCGGACAGTAATTGCCACTCAGGTCGCGGTGGCGATTGGCGTGATCACCGGCGTGGAAGATCGTCAAACCGTCAACCTCTACCATGAAGCCCACACCGCTGTCGTTGGACGCGATGGTGTGCACCGTCACATCGCCGAACTTCTTTGTTTCCCGGGGACCGATGGATTCATGGGCTGGAACGTTCTTGTCGTTGGGATCGAAACCCAGCACATAGGTGATGTCTTTGACCTGTTTGCTCCA
>JAOZJV010000918.1:0-785 GCA_029935695.1 Candidatus Krumholzibacteriia bacterium
CACAAAATCATCGCCACCCCGGCGACTACCAGAAGGATGCCGTTGGCCTGGTTGGTGAATGTGCTCACTCCGCCCAGATAACCGAAAATTGCCCCGAACAACGTGTAGGTGGAGGTGCGCCCCAGGGAATACAGAAGATGAGCCACAGCCTTGCGCCCGGTGCCCCACTGCTTGTCCACCTTGGAGCTGGAATAGGCAATGACGATACCGCCGCACATGCCAATGCAATGCCCGAACGAGCCCAGAAATGCAATGGCCATCACCGACAGTATGTTAATTGTTTCCAATGAGTTCTTTCCGGGTGTACGGGTTGGTCAGATTCTCGCCACGCAGCATTTTACGGTACATCTCGTCGAAAGGGATGCGGCCTTCCTTATTCTCCGCATAGGCGGCAAAACCGTAATGCATGGTGGTACGATCGGCCCGGGAATACCAGGCGGTGCGGCCGTCGATCCACTCTTCGGTGTCGCGCGAGTACACCCAAAGCACCATCTCGTCCCGTTGTTTGTTGTCACCCAGCCACAGGGCCAGACAACCCACATCATCAAAGAACCAGGTCTTGCCATCGGGAGCCGCGGCCTGGGCTGAGTCCAGAAGTCGCTCGATGAGCATGCCGCATTCCGTGTCCTGATAGTGGTCGAAAATAATTTCCACCGGCTCCTGGCTGGTGTTGCCTTTCAAAACCGTCAGGTACTGAACCTGGTTGGCACGGCTGATCACCAGGATGGCGATGGTGGCCACCAACAGAATGGTCACCAGCACAGGCACGAGTTTCTTCATGTTAA
>JAOZJV010000918.1:795-1249 GCA_029935695.1 Candidatus Krumholzibacteriia bacterium
TTAACAGAACTCCGTTTCTCAGATAAAAAAGGCCCACGTAGAGGCTGCAGGTGATGACGAAGATGCTGTGGAAAGCTACGGCCCAGCGCTGGGTGTAGCCCACATCCTTGCCCAGCAGAATGCGCAGAACAAACCCCGCCACTCCGAAAAATGTTCCGGCAAAGAGAGAACCCCATATGAGATATCCCACATAATAATACTCTTTCTGCAACATGCAGAAGGGGCATTTGTGGGTGGGCAATTCATACACGTAGGTTCCAAAGAAATAGACCACCGCAAAGTATCCAAAATAAAGGAAGGCCGCACTGGTCAGCAGGTGCAGAAAATTGTAACGCATCAGGCCGAGCACCACCACCAAAGCAAACAGCAGGTAGAAGAGCATGAGCAGCATGTTGGTGTCCAACCCAAAAGGCAGAGGATTGCCGCTGCCGGCGGCCCCATAAATTCCCGAACT
>JAOZJV010000393.1 GCA_029935695.1 Candidatus Krumholzibacteriia bacterium
TCACCTCCCGCCGCTGCGGGAGAGGCCGCAGGACATTCCCCTGCTGGTGGACCATTTTCTTCGCCGTTGCTGCAGCCAGGAATACCAGGGAAACCTGGGCTCCATGGTGCAGGATTCCGCCCTGAAGGCTTTGCAGGCCTATGATTGGCCAGGCAATGTCCGGGAACTGGAAAATGTTGTTGAACGGGCCAGCATCATCCGCGACAGCCAATTGATCACCCTCAATGACTTACCGGCTGAAATGCAGGACGGCAGCAATTCCGAAGGTGTATACGGCAATATGACTGTTGGTGGGCATGTCACTCTGGATGATCTGGAAAAGGCCCACATTCTGGCTTTGCTGGAAAACACAGGGGGAGCCCGGAAGCAAACCAGTGAAATTCTGGGCATCAATGCTTCGACTCTGTACCGGAAATTGAAAAAGTACGGTGTCCAGGATCCTGAAGAAATGGAACTGGATGAGGATATGGAAACCGTTCCTGGTGAGGCTTTGCTGGATGCCGTGGAGACGGTTCTGCGGGAAGCGGATCTCGAACCGGCAACTTCTGAAAGAGATCTTCAGCCTTTGAGCTGATCCAGCCTTTCGGGGCTTTTGAATCGCACGGTTTTTCCGTGCAGGTGGGCAAAATGCACCGTCCAAAATGGAGATTGAGATGCATATAAGCTCATCAAGGGTCTGTAAGGTGTTTAAATAAAGGACCTTATAGTGAGTAGGAAAAAGCGAGGCAAATGGCATAACCATTGCTTCACTGTAACTGCCATAGGCAGGTATTCGAGAGACCGGTCCCCAACTTGACCGGTGTCAAACCACACAAGAGGTCTGTTGGGACCGAACAAGGAGGACGCATAGTGTTAAACCGTAAGGGATTTACTCTGATTGAGCTGATGATCGTTGTCGTTATCATCGGTATTCTGGCCGCCATCGCCATTCCTAACTTCATCAGCATGCAGGATCGTGCCAAGGAAGCCAAGGTTAAGGGCGCTGCTCACACCGTGCAGCTTGCTGCCGAAGATTATGCTGTCCGTCATGACGGCATCTATACTGCTGCTCTTGGTGACATTCAGGCCTTGCTGCCTGGTGGCAACTTGCTTGAAAACGCTTTTTCCGGTGTTGCTGCCGAACCTAGCATCGCTGGCGAAGCTGCTGCTCTTGGCGCCATTGGTATGGCTGCCGAAGCACAGGGCGGAATCAACGTGGGTTACACCATTACCGGTTTCGGTAAAGAAGCACTTGTTGTCACTCTGACCAGTGGCCAGTAGTCATCCCGGTACTTAGGGATCAAAGCGGGGCTGGTTATCAGCCCCGCTTTTTCCATGAGGTGGATTAAGTGAAGTTCAAGCCCGGAATTCCTGACAACTACCCCGATTTGGTGTTGGCCATTGGTTCGGCCAGCATGATCGTGGTTTGTCTGTTTTTATTGGGTATTCCGGCGTTTCACTATTTGGAGGGCCGCGCTCAGGAGGCGGCAGTCAGGGGTAACGCCGCCACTTTGCAGCTGGCAGCTGAAACCTACGCAGCAGCCAACATGGGTCAATATCCGGAGGATCCTCTGGATTTGATCAGTTATCTGCCGGGGGATGAACCTCCTCAAAATCCGCTCACGGGAAAACCCGCCCTGTTTCGAGCAAAGCCCGGCGATTTGACTTACCGTTCACCCACCAAGGGTCAAGACTATGTCATTGAGGCCTGGGGCCAGGGCAATACCAACCAACCCAAACGACTTTTGGTTCTCAAAGGCCGCAAACCCCGCTAAATTTCTTATTCTTATGAATTTGTCTTCAGTGATCTGCTTTAATGCCGATGATATCTTTTGAATATACTACTGTTATGTTGCGAAATTTGGGGGCAGGTGATGCAAATGCGTCATGGGTTTACACTTATTGAATTAATGATTGTAGTGGTGATTATCGGAATATTGGCTGCCATAGCCGTCCCCAATTTTATGAGTATGCAGGATAGGGCAAAGGAAAGCCGGGTCACAGGTCATGCTCATACCGTTCAATTGGCAGCAGAAGATTTCGGAGTTCGCAACGAGGGACACTATTCAGCTGCCCAGGCAGATCTGCTTCCTCTTCTGCCCCAAGGGGCCCGATTGATTAATGCCTTCACCGGTGGGGCCACCGAACCTCAATTTGGGGCTGCTGCCGCCACGACAGGACAGTTGGGTATTGTGGAAGTGGTTGAAGGTGGGGTTGCTGTGGGGTACAGCATCAATGGTTGGGGTAAGGAAGCGGAAATTCTGAATTATTCAAGTGGTTTGTAATTGTTGATGACAGTTTTGTTGGCCCAGCGGTTTTTCCGGTGGGTATTTTTTTACCCAGCCAATTGGCATCGCCTTTGCAATTTTTTCTTCCGAAAGACAAATATCATCCATAAACCTGATCTGCGGCCCTCAGCGCAGGCGGAGGTGGACGTTGAGTTTCCAGAAAGTGGTCACAAACAAGCCAGGTGCCGAAGGGTCCATACTGTCGGTGCTTGATCAACAGGCTCTGGTTGATTCGCCCGTTATGCAGAAAAATAAGGTGACCAAGCCCGCAAAGCCCAAAGCCGAAGCGCTGAGAGTGCTGGATCTGAATAAACAATTCCGCTCCGGATTTTTGCGGCGGCCCATCAGAGGAATCCAGGGTGTGTCTTTCACCGTGACAAAGGGTGAGGTTTTTGCCTTGTTGGGCCATAATGGCGCCGGAAAAACCACCACCATCAATTGTATTTTGGATTTGGTGCATCCTGACAACGGTGAAGTTAATATTTTTGGGAGCGCAAGCTCGCAGGTCAAATCCCGGTCCCGGGTGGGGTACCTTCCTGAACGGCCATATTTCTTTGAACATCTTTCGGGTCGCGAATTGCTGGCCTTTTATGCCCAGCTTCTGGATGTTCCCCAAGCGAATCAAAAAAGACAAATAGCTGATATTCTGGATAAAACGGGCATGACGGACGATGCCGACCGTCCTCTGCGCAAGTACAGCAAAGGAATGTTGCAGCGCATTGGTTTGGCCCAGGCCATGATTGGTGATCCCGAACTTCTGATCCTGGATGAGCCCATGAGTGGTCTGGACCCTATTGGGCGGCGTGAAGTGCGTCATCTTCTGCAGGATTTGAAAGCCCAGGGCAAGACCATCATCCTGTCTTCTCATATTGTTCCCGATGTGGAAATTCTTGCTGACACCGTTGGCATCATGTGTGAGGGCCGCCTGGCCACAGTCACTTCCATGAGTGAATTGGCCAACCAGAGCAGTTACGAAATCAGAATTTTTGACGAGGCTTCGGTGCTTGGTTATACGGTGATCACCGCCGGTGATGTTGAAGCCCTGCGAGGCACTCTTGAAAAATGCCGTCTTGAAAATAAAAAAGTCCTGGCGGTGGAAACCAAACGCTCAGGATTGGAAGATCTGTTCATGCAGGTTCATGCTGAAAGGAAGGAAGCTTAATGCTCAGCAACATCGGGGTCCTTGCCATGAGCACTTTCCGCGAAACAGTTCGTGATCGCATCTTCTATCTGGTGGCCATTTTCGGTTTTGTGATGCTGATTTCCACCGCGGTTGTTTCACCGCTGACTATTGGGGCCCAGGGCAAAATCATGTCCGATGTGGGGCTGGCTGCCATGTCCATTTTTGGTCTTCTGGTGGTGGTATTCGTAGGCAGCAACATGGTGCGCAAGGAAATGGAAAAAGGAACCATCCTGACCATTTTATCCAAACCGGTGAGCCGCCGGCAGTATCTTTGGGGCAAATTCCTGGGACTGAGCATGACCCAGATCAGCATGATCGCCGTCATGGGAGCACTCTTTCTGCTGATGACGTTTCTCTCCCCTGGTGATTTTTCCCTGCGCTATCTGCCAGCCATTTACATGACCTTCCTGGAGATGATTTTAATCACCGCCGTGGTGGTTTTGTTTTCCACCTGTGTGTCGCCTGTTCTGTCGGCTGTGCTGACTTTGGGTGTGTTTGTCATGGGGCATCTGAGTGAAAGCATTCGTGATTTTGGCATCATGCAGGGATCCGCTTTTCAAGCCAAGGTTGCTCAGGTCGTCTATTACCTGGTGCCCAATCTTGAGGTGTTCAATGTGCGCGGCGCCGTTGTTCACGGAGCCACCG
>JAOZJV010000919.1 GCA_029935695.1 Candidatus Krumholzibacteriia bacterium
CAGCGGCAAAACCACTTTGCTGAAGTTGGCTCTGGGGTTGCTTAAACCCCAAAATGGGAAGATTGAAGTTTTTGGTCAGGCTCCCCACCGCAACCGGGGCCGCATTGGATATGTACCCCAACACCCCAAGCTGGATCCGCTTTTTCCCGTCAGCGCCCTGGATGTGGCCCTGATGGGCCGGCTTGGCAAAACCAGTCCTTTTGGCCTTTGGCGTGGCAGCGACAGGAAGGCAGCCACCAAAGCCCTGGACGAAGTGGGGCTGGCCGACCGACGAGACGATCATTTTGCTTCCCTCAGCGGCGGACAAAAACAACGGGTGCTCATCGCCCGGGCCCTGGCCGGACAGCCGGATCTGCTTCTGCTGGATGAACCCACCGCCGGCCTCGACGCCCACGTGGAAGAAGATTTCTACCGCCTGCTTCAGGAGTTGAACAAACAGCGAACGATTGTCCTGGTCTCTCATGACCTGGGTTTTGTGTCCGGCTTCGTCAAGAGTGTCATCTGCGTCGGTCATAATGTGGTCATTCATCCCACCAGTGCCATCACCGGCGAAGTGATCGCCGACCTCTATGGCAGCGACATGCGCCTGGTTCGCCACGACCACCGCTGCAGCGACGAAGGGCATCAGTGCTCATGATGGAATTCCTGCAGGCGGTGGGCAAACATAGTTTTCTGCAGCTGGCTCTGCTGGCTGGCATTCTGGTGAGCATCCCCTGTGGAGTTGTGGGCAGTTTTGTGGTCATCCGCCGTATCAGCTATATCGCCGGCGGCATCGCCCACACGGTTTTGGCTGGTCTGGGATTGGTGCATTACCTGCAGGTGGTTCATGGCGTGACCTGGCTGTCGCCCATGGCTGGCGCAGTGATTGCCGCCCTGGCAGCCGCCGGTATCATCGGCTGGGTGAGTCTGAATTTGAAACAGCGGGAAGACACGGTCATCGGAGCGGTGTGGGCCATGGGCATGGCACTGGGCATCGTCTTCATCAGCATGACCCCCGGTTACACCACCGACCTGATGAGTTACCTCTTTGGCAACATCCTGATGGTGACCCCTGGTGATTTGTGGCTGATTGTGGCCCTCGATGTGATTGTGCTGGTGTGCGTGGGGCTTTTCCACAAACAGTTGCTCGCCGTTTGTTTCGACAGCGAATTCGCCACTCTGCGCGGAGTGCATGTTAATCGGTTCCATTTCCTGCTTCTGGGGCTGACAGCCCTGACGGTGGTGTTGCTGGTGTCGGTGGTGGGCAA
>JAOZJV010000920.1 GCA_029935695.1 Candidatus Krumholzibacteriia bacterium
GGGGGCAGGGAGAGATTATGAAAGACCAGATTATGGAATCATTATCTGAGATTGAAAAATCAGAAAACGTTACGGTCTTGTATGCATGCGAATCTGGTAGTCGAGCATGGGGATTTGCTTCGGCTGATAGCGATTATGATGTGCGGTTTATTTACCTTCATCCTCCCTCCTGGTATTTGTCCGTTAATCTTGAGTCTAGACGTGATGTGATCGAGCGCCCCATTGAAGATCTACTCGATATCAGCGGCTGGGATCTTCGTAAAGCTTTAAAATTGTTTCGAAAATCTAATCCTCCACTGCTTGAGTGGCTTGGGTCGCCTATTGTTTATCGAGAGGAGCTAATGACTGCCTCCAGGCTGCGAAAACTATCGGAGTCGTATTACTCCCCATCAGCATCAGGGTATCATTACTTACATATGGCAAAGAAGAATTATCGTGAGTATTTGAAGGGTGATATCGTGTGGCGTAAGAAATATTTCTATGTACTGCGTCCTCTTCTGGCAATTAAATGGCTGGAGGCAGGATATGGTGTTGTTCCAACTGAGTTTGAAACCCTTTTAAAGAAACTGGTCCCTCCTGGCGGCCTTCGCGATGCAATAGCTCAGCTCATCAATGAAAAAGCAGAGGGTGGTGAACTCGATCGTGGCCCGAGAGTTCCGGAGATCAGTGATTTTATAATCACCGAGCTGGACCGGCTGGCGGAAACAAAATTTGCAAAGCGCCCAAAAGTTCCCCCCGTTGGACCATTGAACGAGTTGTTCAGACTTGAACTTAAAGAAGTCTATGGATGAAATCTAAAAAGATGATTCTGATAGATCTGGAAGTTGCCCACAGTGTGGAATTCACTGGTTGGATTGCCAATAAAGAGGCCATTAAATACTCGTTATCCACATTTTTACCCGACAGGGATGAGAAGTGGGTGCGGTCATTCATTTCTTTGTTGAAGAAGAACACCACGACCTGGAATCAGGCTATTGTTTTTGATGGGACGGTGGTTGGGTATTGTGGTCTTGCGAACCTCTCAAGCCAAAACCGATCGGGTGAATATTACATCCTGATTGGAGACCAACAATATTGGAATCGAGGCCTGGGTACTTTGGCTGGGAAAAAAGTACTGGAATATGGATTCAGGATTTTGGGTTTGCATCGAATTTGGTTAACCGTTTCCGAGTTTAATTATGGTGGGATAAAATCATATCAGAAATTGGGATTTATTGAAGAAGGCCGGATGAAAGATGCATGT
>JAOZJV010000394.1 GCA_029935695.1 Candidatus Krumholzibacteriia bacterium
CGGGCAGCGGTGCGCAGTGAACAGCAAAGCCAGGCCGGTCAGCAGCCTGGGACCATCAGCTACATCATTGTGGATATTGATCCCGACGCCATCCAGAAAATCTACACCACGGTGTTCTTTGTGGATGAAGTGGTGTTCTGTGATGTCATCGACGAAGGCAGCAAACTGGTGGGCATGATCACCGGCTTTGGTGCCATGGGGCGTACTCCCCGGGTCATCGAAAAGCTTTCCCAGATCGACGGAGTGCTCCGCGTGCGGGAAGCCAAGGTGATCAAACTGATTGAAGACTGACCGCCCCTGCCAGGGCAAAGTCAGATGTTGATAACGGTCGCCGGCCAACTCCAAACGCCGGCGACCGGTCATATACGGTCGTGAAAGGAACGCACCAATGGCCACCAAGCAGGAGAATTTCAGCTACCGGCTGTGGAAATACGATGGCGCCCCGGGAGAACTCATCCCGTTGCTGCAATCGGCCCAGGATCACTTCGGATACATCCCCCGCCGAGCCATCAGCTATATTTCCAGTGTTACAGGAATCCCGGAATCAGAGATTTATGGGGTCATCACTTTTTACAGTCAATTCAGATTGCAGCCCATGGGCAAGTACGTGGTCCGCGTTTGCGCGGGCACGGCGTGCCATGTGTCCGGGTCCAAAATGCTCATCGACACCATTGAAGACGAAATTGGCATTGGTGTGGGCGATACGTCCGAAG
This sequence comes from Candidatus Krumholzibacteriia bacterium, assembly GCA_029935695.1. Classification (GTDB taxonomy): domain Bacteria; phylum Krumholzibacteriota; class Krumholzibacteriia; order LZORAL124-64-63; family LZORAL124-64-63; genus LZORAL124-64-63. Next base: position 714 of record JAOZJV010000394.1, read on the forward strand.
ATGGGCTCTTCACCCTGCAGACAGTGGCTTGCATTGGCTGTTGTTCCCTGGCCCCGGTGGTCATGGTCAACGACGATACCCACGGGTCGCTGGCGGCAAACACCACTCGAAAATTGGTGCGAAAAGTTGCGCGCGAAGCCAGAAAATCGACCAAGGAAAAAACCTAGAGCTGAATCACGATCCGCCCTGGCTTTCAGTCAGGGCATTGGAGCGCCTTCATGAAGAAAATAATCGTAGGAATGGGCACCTGTGGCATCTCGGCTGGAGCGCAGGTCACATACGATCGCTTGAAAGAGCTGGTGGCAGAGCATCCTGATAAATGCAAGCTGTCCATCACCGGGTGCATCGGCATGTGTTTTCGCGAACCGCTTGTGGAAATTGATGATGGCAAGTCCCGCGTCATTTACGGCGGAGTCGATGCCAAAAGTGCTGAAGAGATAATGCAGCGTCACGTTCTGGACGATGAGCGCATTGTGGACGACAATCTTGTCTACAGCTTTGAAGAGGACAATTCCACCACTGGTTCAGAAGCCGTTTATCTGGATTTGCAGCAGCGCATCGTCCTGCGTAATTGCGGCAACATCGATCCCGAAAGTATTGACGACTACATCGCCTCAGGTGGTTATGAGGCCGCGCGCACCGCTCTGACGGAAATGAGCGGCAGCGATGTCATTCAGGTCATCAAAGACTCAGGCCTGCGGGGTCGTGGCGGCGCCGGTTTCCCCACCGGTTTGAAGTGGTCCTTTTGCGCTGGTTATGACGGCGATAAAAAATATGTGGTCTGCAACGCCGATGAAGGCGATCCGGGCGCGTTCATGGATCGCTCCGTTCTTGAAGGCGACCCCCACGCTGTGATCGAAGGCATGATCATCTGCGCCCAGGCCATCAAGGGAACCCACGGCTACATCTATTGCCGGGCGGAATATCCTTTGGCTATCAAGAGGCTTGAAGTGGCTTTGACGGCCGCTCGGGAAAAGGGATTCCTGGGCAAGAACATCATGGGCTCGGGCATGGACTTCGACATGAAGATCAAGCAGGGGGCCGGAGCTTTTGTGTGCGGTGAAGAGACTGCACTGTTTGCATCCATTGAAGGACAGCGCGGTATGCCCCGCATTCGTCCTCCATTCCCGGCTGAAGCCGGTTTGTGGCAGAAACCCACCAACAATAACAACGTGGAAACTTTTGCCAATATTCCCTGGATCCTTCGTAATGGAGCAGACGCTTATTCGGCTCATGGTACCGAAAAAAGCAAAGGCACCAAGGTGTTCGCTCTGACCGGTCGCGTCATCAAAGGCGGATTGGCCGAAGTGCCCATGGGCACCACCATCGAAGACCTGGTTTTCAAAATTGGCGGCGGCATCAAAGACGGCGGAACTTTCAAGGCCGTGCAGATGGGTGGACCCAGCGGCGGTTGCATCCCCGCTGAAATGAAAGACATCAAAGTCGATTTTGAGACCATCCCGAAAACCGGCGCCATCATGGGATCCGGCGGTATGGTCGTCATGGATCAAACCACCTGCATGGTGGAAATCGCCCGCTTCTTCCTGGAGTTCACCCAGAGCGAAAGCTGCGGCAAGTGCACCTTCTGCCGTATCGGTACGTTGCGCATGCTGGAGATTCTCGAGCGGCTGGTTCATGGCGAAGGCGAAGCCAAAGATATTGACCAGTTGAAAGAACTTTCGGTGCGGATCAAAGAGGCCAGCTTGTGCGGATTGGGGCAAACTGCTCCCAATCCGGTGCAGACAACTTTGAAATATTACCTCAATGAGTACGAAGCCCACATTCATGACCACAAATGCCCCGCAGGCAGCTGCCAGGCTCTGGTGGACTTCATCATTGATCCGGACAAATGCACCGGATGCACCATATGCGCCAGAAACTGTCCAGTGGATGCTATCACCGGCGCCAAAAAAGAAATTCATTTCATCGATACCGAAGCCTGTGTGCAGTGCGGCAAATGCCTGACCAGTTGCAATTTTGACGCAATCTTCACCGAATAGGCCTCTTGCAGAGCCCGAATTAGGAGCAACCGATGAGCACCGTAAAAATAACGATCAATGGCCGGGAAGTTGAAGCTGCAGCGGGCAGAACCATCCTGGAAGTGGTCCACGATCAGAAACTGGACACCATTCCCACCCTGTGCCACAGCCCGGAGCTGAAACCCTACGGTTCCTGCTTCCTGTGTGTGGTGGAAGTGGAAGGCCGGCCCAACCTGGTTCCTTCCTGTGCCACCAGAGTCATGGATGGCATGAAGGTTGAAACGAAGAACGACCGCATCAAAGCCAGCCGCAAGACAGCCCTGGAGCTGTTGATTTCCAATCACTATGCCGATTGCATCAGCCCCTGCATGGAAGGCTGTCCGGCTCATGTGGACGCCCAGGGTTATATTGCCCTGGCAGCCATGGGGGAAACGCAAAAAGCCGTGGACCTGATCCGCGAAGCCAACCCCCTGCCTGCTGTTTGCGGCCGCATCTGCGTGCGCAAATGCGAGGTTGTCTGCCGTCGCGACGATGTGGACACACCCGTGGCCATCAATAACATCAAACGTTACGTCACCGATGCCGGTGATATTTATAAAGACGATCCTGTCTGCGCACCGGACACGGGCAAAACCGTGGGCCTGGTTGGCAGTGGACCTGCCAGCCTGACCGCCGCTTATTTTCTGGGTATCAAGGGTATCAAGTCCGTGATGTACGAAGCCATGGACCGCTCCGGCGGTATGCTTCGATATGGTATTCCCGAGTACCGTCTGCCGGATGAAGTGCTGGACAAAGAAGTCGACTTCGTTTGCCGTGCCGGGTCCGAAATCAAATACGGCGTGCGGGTTGGTACCGACATCACCCTTGATGAAATGCGCGCCAAACATGACGCGGTATTCATCGGCGCCGGTGCCTGGACCGGCAAAGCCATGCGCGTTGAGGGCGAGCACGACACCGAAGGTGTGGTCACCGGTGCTGACTGGCTGCCCGAGCAGGTTGATGCTCCAGTCAAACTTGACGGCAAGGTTACCGTGGTCGTCGGTGGTGGCAACACCGCCATGGATTGCGCACGCACCGCCTGGCGCCTGGACGCCGCCAAAGTCATCGTGCTTTACCGGCGAACCAAGGCCGAAATGCCCGCGGACAAAATGGAAATTGAAGACCTTCTGGAAGAGGGCGTGGAGATCATGGAGCTTGTCGCTCCCATCGGCATCGTCCGTGAAGACGGCAAGCTGCAGGCCATCCGCTGCCAGCGCATGGCCCTGGGCGAGCCCGACGACTCCGGTCGCCGCCGGCCCGTACCCCAGGAAGGCAGTGACTTCGATCTGCCCTGCGATCTGGCCCTCAGCGCCATCGGCCAGGACACCGTGCT
>JAOZJV010000921.1 GCA_029935695.1 Candidatus Krumholzibacteriia bacterium
AGGCCAGTGATGATCGCAGCAGTGCAGATGATCTGGCCCAGTGTATTCTGAAAGACCAGGCTCTGACCATGCGCGTTCTCAAGGTGGTCAACAGTGCTCTTTACCAACGCCGCAACCGTGAAAAGGTGCGCACCGTGCGCCGCGCGGTTATTGTCATGGGGTTTGAATCGGTCCGCCGTCTGGCTCTTGGATTATCGGTCTTCGACATGATGAGCAAATTGTCCCGTTCACCCTGGTTGGCAGAAATTTCCCGGCACAGTTTGATCACGGCGGCTTTTGCCCAGATTCTGGCCGAAAGCTCGGGAGCCACTCCTCCGGAAGAGGCTTTTGTCACGGCCCTGATCCACGACATCGGCAAGGTGGTTCTGGTGGAATGTTCACCCGGCGCCATGGATGAAGTTCTGACCGACCTGGCCGGGGGCATTCCCGCCCTGGAAGCGGAACGCCGTCATTTCGGCATCACCCACGACCGGGCTGGACGCCGTCTCGCGGCGCGGTGGCAACTGCCCGTTCAGCTGCAGAATGTTATCGGTGATCATCACGACATCGACCCGCTCTGTCCTCCCAAACGGATGGATCCTCTCCTTGGCACCATCGTTTATGCCAACGCCATGAGCCGCTTTTTATGTGATCCGGAGAGTCAGGAAAAAGAACTGCGCATTTTGCGCAAGGCCGGTCGATCATTGGGAATTCCCTCGGCAAAGCTGGATGATGTTTATTTCCAGGTGGCCGAAGAAGTTGAGAGTCTGGCCGAATGTCTGGGCGTGGAAGTTGGTGAGCTTCAGGATTATGGAGCCGTGGTCAACAGCGAAGGCAGTGTCAATGTGGCGCCGCACACCATGTCCACCGATGAAATAGCCCAGCGCACGGCCCTTCAGTTGGATCTGTACCGCAAGGTGGGGGTGGGCATGGCCACTGGTGAGGGCCCTGATGATTTGATGAAACAAGTGCTGGAAGGAGTCGTGGATATTCTGGGGTTTGAGCGGGTCGTTCTGCTTGAAGCCTGCCGTGAAAACCACTTGCTCAAGCCTGTGAAGTGGTCTGGCATGGAGGCCGATGCGTTGGCTCCGCAGTTGGCTCTGCCCTTGAAACGCCACACCGGAGCTTTGGCACTGGCTGTGCTTGAACACCGGGATTTTCATGTTCCCATGGCCAAAAGCACGGCCTACGGAGACCTGGCTGGGGATGAATTGCTGCGCGTTGCCGGGTGCACCGGATTTGCCGTTGCTCCTGTTCA
>JAOZJV010000395.1 GCA_029935695.1 Candidatus Krumholzibacteriia bacterium
AGGGGCAGGTTGCGGGCGATGAGGTGGATCTGCTTTCCATAACCACCATCGATATTTCCAGTGTTCCGGATTCTGGAAAACCAACATCTCCTTTTGTTCTTGAAGCCAATTACCCGAACCCTTTCAACCCCAGCACGACCATACGGTATCAACTGGACCGGGCCGCCATGGTGAGCTTGTGCATCTTTGATTCTTCGGGGAAATTAGTACGGGTGCTCGAATCTGGTATCATGGCAGAGGCCGGCCAGCATGTCAGCATATGGGATGGACGGGACACTGCCGGCCGGGGTGTTGCTTCAGGCGCTTATTTCTTCCGTCTCAGTGTTGAAGGATCTCATCAGACAGGGAAGATGCTGCTGGTTCGGTAGCATCGCTGTCTTCATTATCAACCCCCACAATCTTGAACTCATCGATCTTGATTTCCGATTGCTGGTCCAGATGAATGGCTGGCTGGTTGGGCCGTGATAGTGGCTCACCATATTCACCGTGGGTCACGCGCACCAGGGGTGATTCAGGCGCTGCGCCCTTGGCCACCACTACTGCCCGCCGTCCGTCCGAGAGCGTCACCTCACTGCCTGGTGGATACAACCCCAGAATTTGAATCAGGGCAGCAAGCATGCGGGGATGAAAAGCACCCTTGTCTTTAATCATGATTTCGTAGGCTCTGCGCGGGCACATGGCATTTTTGTATGGTCGCACTGCCGTCAAGGCCTCGAACACATCGCAAACATGAATCAGCGATGCAGCTGAACTGCGCACAAAGAAAGGTGGCATGGCGGGATACCCACCCCCGTCTTCACGCAGATGATGGCCCCAGGCCGCCGACAGGACGATGGGATTGGTCTCTCCGTTATTCAACAGAACCCGCGCTCCCAGGGCGGAATGGGTTTCCATGATCTTTCGTTCGTCCTCATTGAGGCGTCCAGGTTTGAACAGAATGCCATCGGGGATTTTGCCCTTGCCCAGATCATGCAGCAGACCGGCAGTGGCAATTTCGTTCTGCAACTGATGCGACCAGCCCAGAGAACGGGCCAGCAGGGCACCCAGAGCCGCCACCCGCACTGAATGGCCGATGGTGTAACTGTCGAAGTCGGGATAGCGCATGAATTGCATGACATCCAGAGCACCCTGATCAGACACCGCAATCAACTGTTCACCACTGGCCCGGGCCTTTTCAATATTGATGCGCTCGTCACCGTGGAGAGCCAGATTGTTGGCAGCCACTGTTTCGTACAGGGACTGGTAGGCCTTAAGCAGCGGCGCAAAATCAGCGGCCATGAATTTCATGTCATCCGCTTCAGGAGAATCGGATTGTTCCTCCTTTTCACTGCCTTTTTCACCCTCATCAGCAAACGGTGTGAGAAGTTCGATATGACTCAGCCCTGCCGAGGCAAAGAAGGCCCTGGCCGTTTCAAGAGAATCGATTTTGTCTTTCTGTTCGGCACCCAAACGGAAGAAATTGATCAGGTCTTCTGAGGTGATGGGCTGGCGGAAAACAAATCCTCCGCAACTCAGATTTTCGGCAAATTCGATCAGGGATCGCCCTACAATGGATGGCCCCACCAGGTACTTACCCTTGTGAATAAATTTGCTGTTGAAAACACCAAAACTGAACTCGTCCTTCTGGCCCTCTCCCAGCATGAATCCCAGCTTTTTTACAAATTCGGCACTGATATCAATCACCTTGGGATGATTGTTGAAATACATGCGCCGCTGGTTGATGCCACTGGCCAGCAGGATGATTAAATCACTGAAGCGCTGCTGCATCACACACCCCCTTTGGAGAGGATTTTCAGGGTATTGGCGGCGGCTTTCCGCACCGGCTCAGGCCAGGCTTTGAAAAACAGATATTTTCGCTCACTGATGACCCGATTCAGCAAAGGCTTTGCGCTTTCCGGGTCCAGCTTACCCAGTTCCAGCAGGCCAAGAGGAACCCAACTTGCGCTGCGTTCCTCAGGCGAAGCTCCGGATAACACACCTTGGAGAATTTCCACCGCAAGTTCACGAACCTCGGCCGGTGGCTGCTCGCCATCCTGGTGCCTGATCAAATCCAGATAGAAGGTTGCGTATTGGGATTGATGCTCACCAAGAGCCTCCATCACCACCTCCACCAAAGGCGTTCCGGGTTTGGCGCGCATGCTTCGGTAGAGCTCTGCTGTCAGCCAATCCCGCAGAGGTGTTGCCATGAGCATGGCGTGCACCGGATACAAAGTGCTCAGTGGAGCAATGAAAAGATCCCGCGCAGCTGTTTTTTTCTGAAGGGCCGGTTGTTGCTGAAGCTGTGATTCGAAATCGCGGGCCGCATGCAAAGGAATTTCCCCTGCCACCAGCACCAGTTTCTTCACCAGTTTGGGAGGCGATCCTTCGAACCCAAGCAGGATGTCATTGACCAGGTGTGGCCAAAACAGGGTCATATGTTCATCGTCGTCGATTTCAGTCAAGTGGGCCCAAAACGGAGCGATCATGTCGGATCGTTTGCTGCGCAGAAGACCCATGATCAAAGGCAACACCTTGTCCAGAACTTCGGGGCCATCATCCTGCGCAATTATGTGAAAAATCTGAGCGCAAACACCCAGGTTCTTATCGCAGAAATCTGGACGATCCATGATACTTTCAATACTGTGGATCATGCCTTCACGCAAGGCCTGGGGCGGATCCGAACGCAACAGCAGCAGACTGATAACCAGTTGGTCGGTTCGGGCCGCATCCCAGGGATCTTCCAGGGAAGCCGGGATTTTTTCCAACTCGGAAACTGCTTCAAGAAGCTCGTCAACGGTCAGTTTGAATTCAATTTTGGGAAATTTTTTCGGTTTTTGGGGGGCTTTGGATGCATCCTTCTTTGCCATGTCTTTTTTAAGAATCTGGAAAGCCAGGTTGACCGATTCTGCATCCTGACTCAGGTGAAGAGCGCGCTGGGCCTGGGTAATAAGCTTCGTCAATTCTTCCGGATCAGGGTTCACATCAACCAGCCGTTGAAGAGCCTGCTTCAGATTGGTCAGATCATCCCTGGTCGCATAAGAGCTATCATTTTTATCCTGGTTCTCACCACCGGCAACACCCTTTAATTTTTCAATATTCTCAAGAATCCGTGTGACCATGTCCATGAACTGGCCGGCCAATTTTTCAGTCACACTCATGGAATCATGTTTCATTTGGGAAAAGTCCTGTTCATCCCAGGAGCCCAACAGATCATTGAGGGAGACAGCTCCTCCATCAGCCTGGTCTTCAGACTTTTGCAAAACACTGCAACTGACGGCTTTCACCGAAGCGGGAAGATTATCAAAATTGATTTCATGGAAAGTACTGGACTGGCCGAGATCCATTTTGTGTTCGTGCAGCACTGCAATAGCCTGGCGTAATTCTTCAGGATTGAGAGACCCGTGGATATCCAACCGGGCAATATTCAGTGGCACCAGCAGTTCATGCAGCAAGCGCACATTGCGTTGACTGGGGTCAATATTCTGCGAGCCGACCATCAGTCCCTGTGCTGTAATTTCAAGGGTGATTTTATTGCCGTGGCCAGCAATGACACCAACAATTTCCCGGCACGACTGCGCGGATGCCTGCTGGTACTGCTCATGCTCAATAGAGTAGTAGGACCCTACCGTGAGCATCTTATCAAGTGCCTTCAGAAGAGTGACCGATCGGGGATCCACAGGTTGTCCCTGAAGATCACAGATCGTTTCGGTATTCATCATGTTAACAGTCATCCCCCGACTATCCTTTTCTACTTCCAAAGTGATAATTCCGTTGGACGAGGAATATCAACTGTATATTCGGCAATTACTTAGTATGCTTGACCCGTAAATAGGGATGAAGTTGGTCAACGACTAAAGCTTTGGGCGGCAACGCCTTAAATTTTGCTGTGGCTCAACAAATTCAATTAAAGCAAAAAGGCCCGCCCCCCAAACGGGAGAGCGGGCCATTTTCATCCAGAGAAATTCCAGTTCAGCCTTGATTAGCCTCCAGCTTAACCAGTTTCTCCCATTCCTCATCCACCCAGGTCTGCAACCTTTCAATCACATGCTCATTGCCGGGTTTGAACAAATGCTT
>JAOZJV010000922.1 GCA_029935695.1 Candidatus Krumholzibacteriia bacterium
AGTCCAGTATCGCCCACCATCCTTTTTTCGGTCGACTTCTTCGGAAGAAGGCCCTGGACGTGACTTTGGCGGAACTGTCCATTCTGCCTGGTTGTGGACCAGACGAGTGAACGGAAGAAGGGTGCTTCGGCGCCCTTCTTTCTTTATATGTATGGGGGAAATTCCAGTGGACCCAAAAACTCTGATCAACATCCTCGTTGAAATTTCTGAATTTGAAGAGCTTTTGCTGCAGGCCAGCCAACAGTTGCAGCACAACTCCCAGCTCACTTTTTCCCTTGAAGAATTGCAAGCCGAATACGAGGCCGATGCGGCCAGGGCCGCCCGTCAGAATCAAGGGGCCGAGGTCACCATCCGCAGTCTGGAAAATGAAATCACCCAGGTTGAAGAGCTGCTGAAGGTCAAAAAACAAATGATCATTGGTTTGACGGACCGGCGGCAGGTGCGCGCTGTCACCGAAGAGATCAGCACTCTCAAGCAACGGCTGGACCGACTGGAAAATGATACCATCAACTTGCTGGACAAGCAGGACCTGTTGAAATCCGAGGCCACCGAAAGCCAGAGCGAGAGCCGAGTTCACGGCACAAAAAGCCGGGCCAAACAGGAGGCCATGGCTTCAGATTCGGCCACCTTGTCCCGGAAAACAAAACACATTCAAGAGGATATGCAGCGCCTGATTTCCATGCTGCCGCCGGGCGAAGGACGGGCCGTGATCAGATTGCGGGAGAAACTCGATCAGGCCATTGTGCATCATCATGAGGGCGCTTGTCAGGGGTGTTTCCACCAGTTGCCTCAGCAACAGGCACTGTCCGTCGATGGTGGCCGAACCATCGTGCGATGCCCGTCCTGCATGCGTTTCATGGTGCACCGTAGCTGGCGATAAAGAATTTCAGATCAGAGGGAGAACAACATGGCTGATTCAAAAAACCCCGAGACCCTTCCTGATTTGCTGCGAACTCTGGAGCGCAGTGGCGAGCTGCGCAGCCTGGCCCGGGAGTGCGGGCTTTCGGTGCGTGAATTGCGGCGACGGTTGGCCATTTGGCGGCGGGAGTTGGTCAATGCCGATGTTTCCCCTGACGAGTTCCTGGACAAGGTCTCCGCAAAACATCTGAAGGTGACCGGAAAATCAGGCAAAGGGGCCACACCTGTGGTCGACAACACCCAATGGCCGGAATTGACACCCGCTTCCGCTATCAGGAAAAACCCCCTGCCTGCTGACGGCTCACCCATCATGGAAG
>JAOZJV010000396.1 GCA_029935695.1 Candidatus Krumholzibacteriia bacterium
TGCGTTCTTGCTGGTAACCCTTCAGTTTGTCCCAGATAAACGGGATACCGATACCTGTGGTGATGTTGGCAATGAGCAGAACCACAGCCGAGACAATGCCCAACCGGGCCAGATACAAGCTACCAATCAGAACCAACAAATAAATAGCCCAGGGCCAGGGGCTCGAGGCCACGGTTTCAGAATAGAAACTGAAGATGGCGCTGAGGGCTGCACTGCCTGCCCCCACCAGGATCAAACCGGGCACGCCATACCAAAAAACCAGCCCCACCCATACGGCCAGGAAGACCAGACTGGTCCCCAAATCCGGTTCCCGCAGAATCAGCATCATGGGCAGGAATGTGATCAGCAGTGATCCGATGGTCACAGGTAATTTTCGCAACCCATCAGCTGTCTTTCCCAACAGATGCGCCATCATCAGGATATAGGTCACTTTGGCAAACTCTGATGGCTGTATGCGGACCGGCCCCACGGCCAACCACCTTTGGGCGCCGGCAATTTTCGGTCCCACCACCAGAGTCATGGCCAGCAAAACGAGGGAGAACAGAAAAACTGGCACAGCGACGTTGTCCAGGTAACGCAAAGGCACATAGGCGCCGGCCAACAAGCCGCCAAAGCCAATGGCCAGCCAGATAAGCTGTCGCCAGAAGACACCTTTGGCCACTCCCGGATCCAGCTCTTCATAAGGGCCCTGGATGGGCTCGGTCACCGACCACAGAATAGCCAGACTCAGCAATCCCAAAAGAACCCAGGAGAGGAATATCATTCTATCGCCGGGAGGGATTAACAAAGACAGGAGGTTCATGAAGGCCCCTCCTTGCCACGGTTCAACATCAAGCGCTCTTCGCTGGAAAACCACGCCTTCAACCACTGACCGGCAATGGGTGCCGCCATGCTGCCGCCACCACCGGCGTTTTCCAGCAAAATTGCCACCGCTACTTCGGGCTTTTCGACCGGTGCAAAACAGACAAACCAGGCGTGGTCTTCACCATGAGGATTCTGAGCCGTTCCTGTCTTGCCAGCTACGGAAAAGCTGTCCTGCCTGGCTGCTTTACCGGTACCCCGGCCCACCACTTGCCACAAGGCGTCGCGGCACCATTTCAAATGAGGTTCCGCAAAAGGCAATGGTTCAACTGGCAATACCTCGAGAGCGGGATCAAGAATAAAAGTAGGATTCGGTGTCCGCCCCGAAGAGGCAATACGAGCCGTCAGCAAGACCATTTGCAGAGGGGTGACAAGAATTTCACCCTGGCCAATGGCATTGTTCAGCAGCACTCCCCTCGTCCAACCCCGGGGACCAAAACGGCGGTCATAATAAGCTGCATCAGGAATGTTTCCACTCGACTCATTGGGAAAGATATCCGAACAGGGACTTCCCAACCCAAAGGCCCGAGCCGCTTCAGCCAACTGGTCGATATTAAGCATCAGGCCCAACTGATAATAGTAGGTGTCACAGGAAAAAACCATGGCATCAGTATGGTTCACGATGCCATGACCGGCCCTTTTCCAGCAGCGAAAATATCGATCGCCAAATTCCATCCCGCCAAAGCAGGGATTCAGCACCGTGTTCGTATCAACCAAACCTGCGGCCAGTCCGGCCAGGCTGGTGACTGTTTTATAGATGGATGCCGGCGGATACGTGGCCTGGGCAATACGATTAAAAAATGGTTTGGCAGGATCGTTCATCAGGGTATTCCACTGGGATGAGCTGATGCTCACGGTCAATAAATTGGAATCAAAAGTTGGCTTGCTGCAGGCCGCCAGCACCTGACCGGTGTTGACTGAAATCGCTACACCACAACCAACTCCGTCACCGAGGGCCAGATCCATTTCATTTTGCAGAGGAAGCGAAATAGTCATGGCCACGTCGGCACCCGGCTTCACCTCTTCGAGCCAGATGGTTCTTCGCCCCACAACTCGGTTTGCGGCGTTGACCTCTTCCAGTTTCAACCCATCATTGCCCCGCAGATAATCCTCCATGGCGGCTTCAGTACCCTGTTTGCCGATTTCGTCACCCAACCGGTAGTTTTTACCTCCGGAAGTCGTGTCCAGATCGGCCTGCCCCACCTCTCCCACATATCCCACGAGATGCGCCAGCAGGGAACCGTACAGATACCGGCGCCTTGGCCTGGATTCCACCCGTACGCCGGGCAGCTGTCTTCCCCTCTCCTGCACCGCGCTGATGCGGGGCATGGATGCGTTGGCCACCAGCACCAAACGCCTCCTGCCGCGTTTCTTTTGCTGCCGCAAACGTTGCAGGGTTTCAGTCTCGGGTAAATCAAACCAGCGGATGAGGCGCGTCAGGGTGCTGTCGGCAACACCCGCAACCAGGGCTGATCGGGGCAGGGTGATGTCGGCTATATAAAGATTATCCGCCAGGATGACTCCATGACGGTCAGTGATTCGTCCACGAGGTGCTGAGACCCGGAACCGGACCTGCCGGTTCTCCAGGGCCTGGTCCTTGTAAAACCCATGCCGCAAAACCATCATGTAAAAAAGATTAGCCACCAGAATCAGAAAAAGAGCCAGCACGAGAACCCGGAAAATCCTCTGGCGAAGCAGTAGATCTCGATCCTCATTCACGTCATTCTTCCTCTCCGAGAATACCCATCATTTCCGCCAGGCGAATCACAACAATGCCAGCCACGGCAGAATACAGCGCTACGGGCAGACTTTGGGTCAGGAAAGGACGCAGGAAACCATCATCGGTCAAACGGCTTTGAACCAGAAGGAAAACCAGGTCATGCAGAATCACAGCCAGAGCCACCACCACGCCTTCAACCACCGGCATTCCATGCACCAGTCGACTGCGCAGTGAGCCCAGACTGAATCCGAGAGTGCATTTACACAGGGCGTGCAAACCGAGCACGGCGGGGTTGGACAAATCCTGAATCAGGCCAATGGTAAATCCGCCCACGGTGCCGGGCACCGGTCCTGCGGCCAGGGCCAACACCACCAGAGCAATGATGGAAAAATCGGGAGAGATACCCTTGATATCTATCAGCGAGGAAATCATGGTGTCGCCAATGAAAGCCAACGCCATCCAAACCACGCTGGTGCGCATGAAATTTCTCACTGCTTCACCCCGGTATCATAGGGCAGGACCACAAAAACAGTTTCGTTGTAGTTGAACCTGGCCGATGGTTCCACGATGATCTCCTTGAAGATCATGTCCGATGGTGATGAAACATGGGTTACGGTTCCCACCGGAAACCCTCTGGAAGTAAGGCCTCCGGCAGCCTCATCCTGAATTCCCTCACGGATTTCGGCGATGCCCGAGGTGATAACCAGATCACCCACCTGGATATCCTCATCCCGGCCCACCATGTCCAATACGAAACGATCAGCTCGCGGGTGCAGCACTCCCAGCAATCCCGTACGGTCCATTTCCACACCCAGAGCAAAATCCGGGGCTGAGAGCAGCTCCACCCAGGCTTCGTTGGCATTGATGATGGTGCGTAACCGGCCCAGGTATCCCCCATTGGAAATGACCGGCTGCCAGGGATGCCAGTCCACCGGCACCAGACTTTCAATTTTGATCATGGTGGCAAACCGGCTGCGTTGGCGCATGACTACACTGCAGGGTATCAATTCACCTTCAAAACCGGGATCAAGGGCCGGGCCAGCCATGCGGTTGGCATCGCGGACCATGCGGTCACCCGTTTGGGCCATCAACTCCAGTTCAGAAACCCGCTCCCGCAACCAGGCATTTTCATCCCGGGTGCGAATGACGTCTTCACCAAAGTTGCGCACGTTCCAGTAGGGAGAGGTGAGAACCATACCCAGGCGGTCAGCCACCCGAATGCGGCTGTCCGTGGGCAGAATAAGCAGAGTGATGGACAAGGCCACACAGAAAAGCAAGGTCAGGATTTCACCCTTGCCGGATGCGTCAAAAGGCCGGCGGAACATGAACTAATTCCGCCCACCAGGCATAATCACAGGACGGTATTTTTCGAAGTCATCCAATATTTTTCCCGTCCCCAAAACCACACAGAACAGAGGGTCGTCCATCAGATTGATAGGCAGATCGGTCTGTTCGCGCAGAAGCTCAGGC
>JAOZJV010000923.1 GCA_029935695.1 Candidatus Krumholzibacteriia bacterium
TGAAATGGATGAGACAATGGTGGTGTCGCTGAACGGCGAACAATGATCTCCGAACACCGCTCCGCTGAACACTGCCGCGACGATGATGGTCAGGAAACCATCACTTCCGCCAAGGGCAGCCGCTGCGGGAACGGCCAGGGGAAAGAGGATACCCATGGTGCCCCAGCTGGTTCCGGTGGAAAAGGAAATCAGGGCGCCGGTCAGGAAAACAAGCATCGGCAAAAGGGCCAGATTTTCGCTGCCCGTGGCCAGGCTGCTGATCATCGCTGCGGTTCCCAGTTCACTGATCACGCTGCCCAGAATCCAGGCTGCCAGGAGAATGAAAATGGGTGCCATCATGGTGCGCACCCCACGCAGAAAAGCAGCAAAAGCCGGCTTCCATTTTTGACCATTTTGTGCGGGAAACATGATCAACGCAATGACGGTGGCCAACACACTGGCGGCCACCAGAACCGTGGGGCCGGCATCGGAGCCAAAGGCTGCCACGATTTTTTCTTTGTCCAAAGGCCAGATGGGGCGGGGGCTGCCCAGGGCCACGAAGCCCATGAAAAAGGTGGCCATCAGGGCGCCCAATGGAAAAAGCGAACTCAACACCGGGCCGTTGGATGCTTCTGATTTTTCAGAAGTTCCCCCCGGGGGGAACTTTTCGGCATCAGCCACAAACCCTGCCATGGGTCCCGGATGAAAACGCTGGGTGATGGCCACCAGGAGCATCACCAAGGTGAACCAGCAATAGAAGTTGTAAGGCAGTGATTGCAGGAAGATGGCGTAGGGGTTGACCGAGCGGCCAGCCAGGGCAAACGCATCGCCAATCATCGAGAGCTGGAAGGCGATCCATGTGGAGATGAACGCCAGGCAGGCCACCGCCGAGGATGTTGAATCCACGATGTAGGCCAGTTTGGTCCGGGCCACCTGGTGCTGGTCGGCCAGGTCGCGGCTCACCCGGCCCACGACCATGCTGTTGGCCAGTCCGTCAAAAAAACAGAGCAGGCCCAAACCGGCGGCGGCCGATTCCACTCTGCGGCTGGCATCCGGCCCTGAGCCGACAGCCTGGTGCATCAGCCGGTTGAAGCCGCCTCCCGCTTCCAGGATGGCAGCAAATCCACCAAGGATGAGGGTGAAAAGAATGGCCCCAATTTTCCAGGGACTCTGCAGACTTGGCCCAAGGTGATGCATCACGAGACTGCCGATGGCCACGGCGGGATGGCCGCCCGTCAGTAAAAAAGAACCAGCAC
>JAOZJV010000397.1 GCA_029935695.1 Candidatus Krumholzibacteriia bacterium
GACCAACAACAGCAACCAGAGTGGCTGCCAAACCCATCCAGGCCTGGGGTATGATTCGGAATTTTTTGGTGGGAAGTTCAGTTGCCAGGTTCAGCTCCAGAAATTCGTCCAGCTGCTCTTTTGCGTGAGCTACGGATTCAGGTGATAAACCAGGCACATCCTCATCACCCGGCATAGGTCCGTCAGTATCAAAGGCGGACAGCGACAGCAACAGAGCCTGGCACTTGCCACACTGCTGCACATGCAGTCTGGTGGGATCATCCTCCGTCAGCAGCAGGGCCTCTTCCAGCACCATGATATCCGGACATTTTTCCATCACTGTCTGGTTCTCCTGTCCCAGTCGTCACCCTGACCATCCCTGGCCATGGCTCTTTTCAATTTCCGGCGGGCAGATTGCAGGACGCCTCTGGCTCCCGAAGTCCCGTCCAGCCCCAAAACCGCAGTTACAGTGTCGACGGGCATTTTCTCAAAACAACGCAAACAAAGGGCTGCCTTTTCCACCGGTTTAAGTTCTGTTTCAAGCAACTGGAGAAAGGCTTTTTCCTCCAGACGCTGCATCAATTCTTCCTCAGGGTTGTTTCCCTGATCCACCAGGTGTTCCAAAGCGAAACTGTCACTTTTTCGCACCTTCATCTTTCGCAACTCACCCAAACAGGTGTTGCGGGTGATCACAAAAAGCCATGCTGCAAAACGCGCCTCCCGGGGCACGCGGTCCAGATTTTCGAAAGCGGACATGAGCACATCCTGGGTCATGTCCATGGCGCGGTCCTGGTCATAGATGAAGCGGGCACACCAGCGATAGACCTTCATTTGGTATCGCTGTAGCAATTCGGTGGCGATTTGGCGGGAAAATGACGAGCCCGAAGCCTCTTGCTGCCACAAAACCACCAATTCTTCATCTGTTTTCTGTTTCCAGACAGCTTCCATTAGTTTCTTATGGGTTTGAGGTGCTATAATCACAAAGAATTATAAATAGATGGTAACAGGTTTGTTCAGGAGGGTAAAGGTAGTGGTGAGAAGTGGGCGGGGCGCCGGTTCATTCAATATTTGTCTTGTAACAGCACTTCTGGTGCTGGCGTCAATTTCCGCTGCTTTTGGGGCTGAATTTTCCGAAGAGTTGAAATCAGCCAATAATCTCCTTTATGCAGGCCAGTTTTCCGAGAGCCTGAAAATGGCTCAGGATATTGCCCAGCGTGCTGAATCAGAGGGAGACAGCAACTCCCTGGCTGCCGCTCTGTTGCAGGTTTCAGATGGTCACTATTATCTCGGACAACGGGAATCAACGTTGGCTCCTCTGTATCGCGCCCTGGAGATTTATGAAGCCCTCCATGATTTCGAAGGAGTTGGCCGTTCCTATTACAGCATCTCCTATTATTACGAAAGAAGCGATCCCAACCGCATGATCGAGCTGCTGAATATTGGCAGTGGTTTTGCCGAAAAGGCCCATGACGACAAGTTGGAAATGAACATTGCCAACGCCACGGGAGTGGCCCTCTGGGGGCTTGGTCAATACGACCAGGCTATCGTGGAACTGGAAAAATCCATCGCCATTGCCGAACGAAACCAATGGGATTCTGCCAAGGCTGCGGCACTCCAGAATGTTGCCCTGATTCACTTGAACCAGGGGCGTCCCCGAGAGGCCCTTGCATTCAGTGAACCGGCCCTTGTTATCTTCAAAGAGACAGGAGCAACCCACAGTTATGCTGTTGGTTTGGGCAACAACGGCAATGCCTATCGTGATTTGCGGGAGTTTGAAAAAGGCCTGGCCTGTTATGAGGAAGCCATGGCCATTCATGCTGCCAACGGCTATCCCCGGGGTGAAGCCATCAACCTCAATAATATTGCTGATGTCTATCTCTCTCTCAGGGAATGGGACCAAGCCCGCGATTGCCTGCAGAAAGCCATGGTCATTCATGAGGAGTTGGAAAACCACAGGGACCTTTTGCTTTCCCTTTCTTCGTTGGGACACCTCTTTCTTGATCAGGGAAGGAGTGACGAAGCCCGGGTGAATTTTTTGAAAGCGTTGGAAATCGGTGAACGCCTGGGTGATCCATACCTGCTCGATGGGATCGAAATTTCCATGGCGACCATTGAAATGGATGACGGCAATGCCGAGCTGGCGCGGCAATGGCTGAAAAAAGCTGAGGAACATGCCCTGCTGGCAGGGAAACCTGCTTCTCTGGGCGTAATCTTCGCTATGCGTTCCCAATTGCTGGCGGATGAAGGAAATTGGGATCTTGCCAATGAAACCCTGCGCAAGGCCATATCCACCCATGAAGAAATTCAGCTGCGCACCCAAACGTATCACTGGCATGCCCGTCTGGCACAAATACTGGCCAGGCAAGGAGACCAGGACGGTGCACGCAGGCATTTTGAGAACAGTCTGGAACTGATTGCGCAACTTGATGCCATGATTGCCACCGATCGTTTTCGGGTGGGTTTGTTTCAGGAAGTTGCTCTGATTTATCATCAATACGCCACCTGGTTGGCTCGCCAGGGAGAAGTTCTCGAGGGGATGGCCATGCTGGATCAGGGGCGGTCCAGGGTGCTGGCGTTGAGGTTGCTTCATAGTCATGACAAAGGTGGATTTTCTGAAGAGCAGGAAGCTGCGCTCAACCGCATCAGCATGCTTCAGCGCAGACTTCTTGAAGAAGTTGAAACCACGGAAGAAAATGATGAGATGTTGAAATTGCTGGCTGCTGCGGAGTGGGATTACCAGAAAGCCAATGGGACCAAAGAGCTGACCGGTTCAGCAGGCAAGGGCGTTGATTTTGAAGAATTTGATCCAGAGGTTTTGCACCTGTCATATTCGGCTCAGAATGATACGTTGCTGGTGTTCAGCCTGAGCGGTGGCCAGGCCCATTTTCGGGAAATTTTTAACGCAGAGGCCCTTTTGGTGCGCGCCCGGATGTACGCCGACCTCATGGCCAATCCTGCTTCCAGTAACCGCAGCCGGGTGGCAGGCAAGATTCTGTATCAGATCCTCATGGGGCCGGAGCTGGAAAATTTTGATGGCGACAACATCATCATCAATCCTGATTTGGATCTTTGGACTTTTCCTTTCGTTGCCCTGCTGACCGAGCAGGATATCTATCTGGGCGAGCAATTCAGCCTGGGGATAACACCTTCCTGGGCTGTTTTGAACACCCTGCGCCACGATTCACCCATGACGACTCATCAGACCCTGGTTTTGGCCAACTCCCTTTTCAGTGATGGTCGTTCTCTTGAAGAACTGGCATCCACCAAGTCTGAAGCAAAGATGGTCGTGGCCCATTTTGCAAACCACACCATGCTGATTAATGCCAGTGAAGCCGAGTTCAAGGCCTTGCCCCTGAACGATTATGCCCTGCTGCATTTTGCGACACACACTCTGACCAATGTCGATCATCCTTTACGGTCGAGCATTGTCCTGGGCCTTTCTGATGGAGAAGATGGTTTGCTGCAAGCTCGGGAAATTCACCATCTGGCCTTGAATTGCAACCTGGCTGTTGTTTCAGGCTGCAAGAGTGGTGCAGGCAAAGTGGTTCTGGGTGAAGGGCTGCAGGGGGTGACCAACGCACTGTTGGGGGCAGGCGCACGGTGTGTGGTGCTGAGCCGGTGGGATGTCACCGATGAGGGGGCGGACCAATTCATGACTGAATTCTACCAGGCACTGGAAGATCATCCCGTTGCCGCAGCCGTCAGCCTGGCCCAGCAGAAACTGCGGGACTCTCAAGAGTGGGCACATCCGTATTACTGGGCTTCTTTTTACGTTGCAGGCGATGGTGGGATTGATTTGGAATTGGGTGGTGGGGCAGGATCACTGCTCAATACCAAAAATAAAGTATTTGTTGGTTTTATTGTCCTGCTGGGATTGTTGGGTGCTTTGATGGTTAGAAAAAAATCTGTTTAGTTGTGATTTCTCTTCCCTTGATGCGTAAAGGTGGTGAAGGCGGTGTGGGAGTCGGCCGTCCATCATCGAAACCACACTTCAAAAGGATGCTGAAATGTCTCGCTTATTCTTTACCTTCTGTCTTCTCACTGCCTCGGCCCTTCTGCTTACATCCTA
>JAOZJV010000398.1 GCA_029935695.1 Candidatus Krumholzibacteriia bacterium
TCGCACTCAAAACGAGCAAGTGAACCAGGTATTTGATGAATGCCGGGACCGGATCAACGCCATGTCCCTGATCCACGAAGCACTGTATGAATCCCGAAACGTATCGCAAATTGATTTCAGCTCCTACCTGAAAAAACTCTGCCGTCACTTGAATCAGGCTTATGGCCGGTCCGCTCAGATTGAAACTCTGGTAGCACCCAGTCAGGTTTGGCTGGGAATGGATCAAGGCATCGCTGTGGGAATGGTTGTTTGTGAACTTGTCTCGAATTCCTTCAAACATGCCTTTACAGAAAACAGCCAGGGATCCATCTCCATCCAACTGGAGCCGTTGGCCGACCAAAAGGTTCAACTCACAGTCTATGATGACGGTGTCGGCCTACCGGAAGATGTGGATATTCAAGCACCGCAATCACTTGGGCTTGAGTTGGCAGTGTCCGCCATTACGCGCGAACTCGGTGGGACCATCGAAGTTGATCGGGAAAAAGGCACGAAGTTTATTATTCGTTTCGAGTGTGCTGAACACGAAGAAGTGGAGAACTGATGACACCGGCCAGGGTGATGATTGTTGAAGACAATACGACGGTTGCCAAAGACCTGGAAGGTTGTTTGTATGATCTTGGATACCAAGTAACATCCATCCATGCATCGGGTGAAGAAGCGACCCAAAAAATAGAGACAGAGCGCCCGGACGTGGTGATGATGGACATCCACCTGCGTGACCAGATGACAGGTATTGAGGCTGCAGAAATGATTTACGATAAGTTCGACATCCCCGTGGTGTTCCTGTCTGCCTACAGCGACAGCAGCTTGCTGGAAAAAGCCAAACAGGTTGGCGCATTCGGATACCTGGTTAAACCATTTGAGGAAAGAGAATTATTCGCAAATATCGAAATGGCCATTTACAAATTCAAAGCCGAAAAAGACAGACAAGCCAATGAAAACCAGCGTGCTCAAATGGAGAAGCTGGAAGGACTTCGTCTCATGGCTGCCAGTCTCGCTCATAATTTCAATAATATTCTTCAAGTCCCCAGGGGCTGCAATGATTTGCTTATGGAGTTATTGCCTTCCAACCCCAAATGCATGGAACTGCTCAAGGATTCAGCTACAGCCATTGAACGTGCGGCCAAAATAAGTCAACTGATGCTGGTTTATGTGGGGCAGGGACATAATGTGTTTGAGACAATCAATTTGACCAAAGAAATTGAAGGCACCTATAATTTATTGCATGCAACAATTCCCAAACACCATTCTCTGAAACTTGATCTGGCTTCCTCACCGGCCATGATTAAGGCCGACGTCAGCCATGTCCAGAATTTGGTAGGGAATCTTGTGACCAACTCCACCGAAGCCATTGGCGATGATACTGGAGAAATAATTATTTCAAGCAAGGTGGTGTCTGGTCAGGAGTCCTGGCTCAGAGAGAAATTTAAGGGCTACGAATTTTCCTCCGGAAACTATTACATTTTGACCGTTTCGGACACTGGATGCGGCATGGACGAGACCACTCGATCCAAAATTTTTGATCCCTTCTTTACAACCAAATTTATTGGTCGCGGCCTGGGCATGGCTGTCTCACTGGGCATTGTTGAAGGGCACGGCGGAACAATTGCTGTTGAAAGCCAACCCGGCGAGGGAACAGAAGTCTGCATTGCTTTTCCTCTCTCCCTTTAAGCTCCCACCCGGCCCTTATTCAAAGAACGGGAGCCCCGAAGGACTCCCGTTCTTTTCCAACAATGATCCGTGAAAGGCCTAGTTCTCTTTCTTCAGGAAGAAAGTCTTCTTCAGCAAATCAAGGAAGATAATCAGCGCGCCCAGGATCATCATGCTGTCGGGCAGCAGCCGCGACCACATCCAGCCACTCATGCTATCAAGAGTTTCACGCTGGCGTGTGGCCCAGTAACCCAGATCATGAGCAACCTGAGTCTGATGGAAACCGATGACCAGAGTAGGAATCGCATAAAGAATCACTCCTATAGTCACCAGCCAGAAACCAATCCGGCTCCACTTCTCTTCCCACTGCAGATTCTTGGCCATGGCATTACTGCGCACCACCATGTACAGGAAGGCAAGAGAGATATACCCGAAAGCGCCCAGCAACGCGGTGTGAGCGTGAGGCATGATCAGGTAGGTGCCGTGGCAATAGTAATTGATGGTGGGTGTGTTGATAACCATACCCAGGAAGCCGGCGCCAAACCAATTCAGGAAGGCACTACCAGCCATGAACAGGAAGGGCACACCGAAGAGGAACTCGCGGCCCTGCTTCTTGATGTGACCCTGCTCCTTGAAAGCTTCGATCATCAGCAATATCAGCGGCAACGGTTCCAGCGCCGAGAACACACCGCCAACGGCGATCCAGTACTCGTCAGCACCCTGCCACCAGTAATGGTGACCGACACCCAGTGTTCCACCGAACATAATCAGGGCAAGTTCGAAGAGCATGATGCGCTCGGCGGACTTGCGCGATACCAGGCCCAAAGCCACGGTCAGGAAAGCCAGCACACCGGCGGCAAAGAGCTCGAAAGTCAGCTCGACCCACAGGTGGACAACCCACCAGCGGAAATAATCATCCACGGTGAAGTTGGGTTCGATTTTATGCAGAGGCATCATGCCCGCGATGTACAGCGTGGCAATACCGAAAGCACTCCAGATGATGGTTCCGACCAGCACGTTGTTGGTCTTGGCCTTGCGGATCACGCTGAAGACCATCAGGAACCACATGACCAGTCCAACGACAAGTCCGATATCCCACACCCGAGCCAGATTCAGCAGCTCGCGGCCTTCGTTGCCGAACCAGAACCATACGTCACGCATTTGACCGGTAGCACCCATGTAGATACCAATGAGGCCACCGCCGCCGACGACCAGCAGGGCACCCCAGAGAACATCCACCAACCAGGGGAACTTAAGATCTTCCTCGCCTACCAGCGGTGCGATGAGCATTCCACCCACCAGCCAACCGATGGCCACCCAGATGATTGCCAGGTTGACGTGAAGCGCACGCATCACGTTGAAAGGAATGATGGATTGATCCAATACGAAATTGTTGGCGGGATCAGCATAGATGTGCGCCAGGTAGCCACCGATGATCATCTGTAACAGAAAGAACAGACTGACCACGGGAACGTATTTGAGCAATTTTTCCTGGGAAGGAAAGAGCTTGGTGATGACCAGGGGCTCTTCCAGTTGCTCGTCTTTGCCAGGCTTCAACAGCTTGTCATACGCGATGTACAACACCAGAATGGTACCAACCCACAAGGCCAGCAGCTCCCAAAGTGTATAATAGTGAGTGGTCCAGGTTGCATCCTGATCCACCAGGGGTTCGGGTGGCCAGTTGTTGCTCCAGCTGCGGTCCGTGCCGGGACGTTTGGTCGAGGCAACAAGCTGGGACCAGTCAACGAAGCAGGCAATGAGCTTGGCTTCTTCGGTAGTGATCACTCCACCGGGCCAGGCCATTTCCTTGTGGCCATTGACCAGGAAATCCACCAGATAAGCCGTGTTGGATTTAAAAGCCGCGGCCGAGGCATCGGTGTATGTCAAAGTGCCTTCAGTCAGGCCGGCGCCGTCTTTGTAGAAGTCCTTTTTGACACTCTCCTTGATCCAGCCACGCTGCTCGTCAGTGAGTTCAGCGGCTCCAACACCAAATGTTTCCTTACCCAGGGTATCGTACAGAAACTCTGCCCGGCGGTGGAAAAATTCGCTGGTGAAATCGGGCCCCAGATAGGCTCCCATTCCCAGCATCGTGCCGTAATCCATCAAGTCAAACTGCTGGAAGTTTCCTTTTCCATTGACGATATCGTCATAGGTGTAGAGTACTTCGCCCGAAGCAGACACAACCTTTTCAGGAATAGGCGGGACTTCTTTCTGGAGATTGGCGGTGAACACAATCAAAGTGGTCACCATCACAATCCCTACGACCCAAAAAGCTGTGTACAGCCCTTTGCGACTTAGCAATTGATCCAACAGGGATGAGGTCATTCAATTGACTCCTTGTTGTGCCGGATGATCCGGCGTCGGGGGCCTTCCTGGCAGCCTAATTGCTACCTCGGA